>CBFGRG010000024.1:0-13994 GCA_965651105.1 uncultured bacterium
GGATCGATCGAGCTCCCCGCCCATCGCCAGCGCGACGGCCTGCCAAACAAGGAACCGAATGCGCGGTGCGTTGCGGTTGGGCGAGTGCGAAGCTTCGATGCCCTGCCGTACCACCGCCTCGGCGTCAGCCCACCGTCCGTCAGCGAGGAGGATCTCGATGAGGGCAAGGCGCGGATCGAAGTCGCGGAACGCCCGCGACGGCAGAGGTTGCTGATGCTGCTCGATCTCCGCCCACTCGCGAGCACGGTTCTTCTTCCCGGCCCGCAGCCACAGGCTCGCCTCGATCGCCCTCGCCCGACGCAGGTGTATGGTGCCGCCACGCTCCTTGAGCAGCGAGATCGTCGCCTGCAACGCCTGCCCGGCCTCCTCCAGCATGCCGCAGCCGAGATAGACCTGCGCCATCAGGTTCAGCCCCTCGGGTCTCCATACGTCGTACGGGTATGCCTCCTGGTCGTCCCCCATGCGCGTGATCGCTTCAAGGGCCAGGTCGTGCTCTCGCCATTCGAGGTAGATCGCCCCGAGCAGGGCCAGTGGCTTGCTCATCGGCGTTTGATGGACCTCCGCCGAGCGCTGGTACAGATCTCGATACATCTCCTCGGCAGCATCGAGGTCGCCCTGCATCGCGAGCTGATTCGCGCGGTCGGGTCGGGTGTACATCTCCCACATATAGGGCGACCGACCGAGCCGGGCGCGACACCGGGCTGCCTCCCGGTAGGCACGTTCGGCATGTTCGGTGTTGTTGCGCAGAAACTCGAGATGGGAAACCGCGGTCCAGGAATGCAGGCGATCGAGCACACGATCATCCGGTGTCAGGCGCAGTGCTTCGTACAAATGATCGAGCGCGATCTGATCATCGCCGTCCAGCACGTGCCTGTGCCCGATCGTGCTTGCCCCGTAACCGCGAAGCTCTGGATCCTCGGATGCCACCCAGCGCGGCAGCATGACATCGGCGACCGAGGTGGCAACCCTGAGGCTTCCCGCGTAGCTGCATGCCTGGATGTACGCGTAGGCCAGTACATCAGTGCCCACCAGGATATCGCGCGGCAACAGGTCGAGCTTCCGCTTGACGATATCGACGTGATCCTGATCTTCTGGATTTTGCACGAACCGAACAGCGCACCGCGTCGCGAGCTCCCAATCCTGCGCCCGCGCGGCCAGCTCCAGCGCCTCGCCGACACGGCTGCGATCGGCAAGGATGCAAGCCGCCCGACTCCACATCTCATGAAGTCGCGCGGCCCCCAGTTCCCTTCTGGCGATCCCGATAACCGCCTCCGCAAACATCCGGTGATACCGCAGGTGCGAATCGAACGACGCCACCCGCATGACAAATGCACCATGCAGAGCGAGCACCTGAATCGAGTCCTCCGCGTTGTCATCCCCCAATACTGACGCGCAGAGCTCCGGATCGAGGCTCGGGAACGCCGAGGTGATCAGCACGAACTCGCGCAACGCCTCCGGCAGCCGGTCGAGGACCTCCTCCCGGAAATACCGTCTCAGCCAGTAGTCTCGCGTGAGCGCGTCGATCAGGTCATCGATCGAGCCTTCCGGCTCGGCTTGCGCAAGCGCGTGGCGCACCTGCCGAATACCCGTGATCCACCCTTCGGTGCGATCCAGAACGCGGCGCACCTGGTAGGACGTCAGCGCCATGCCATCCAGCGCGGCCGTGGCCTCGTCGAACGTGAATCGCAGGTCCGCCGCGGTGATCTTGTTCAGCTTTCCGATGGCGCGGAGACGGGCGAGAGTGAGGCGGGGGATCGATCGGCTGAGCACCATGAGGTGCGCGCCTCTCGGCATGCTGGCGATCAACGCGTCCACCGCCTTCAGCGTTGCGGGCGCCACCACGTGCTCGAAATCGTCGAGAATGACGGTCAGGGCGCCCCGCGTCGCGACGATCGCGTCCATGGCGGCGATGACGGCCGCAACCTGTGGGACATTCGCCGACGGCACGCCGGGATCGGCCGGTGGTTCCTCCCCGACGTCCAGGACGCCGAGAATGTCCTCGAAGAGCTCCTCCACGGAGGTGCGGGACGGGGAAACAGCAAGACGGGCGACCGGATGCTGCGTTGTTTGCGCCCATTGTTCGGCGAGCGTGGTCTTGCCATATCCGGCGGGCGCGATGATGGTCGTGACGCGATCTTCCTGGGGTCGACTGAGACGATCGAGCAGGCGCGACCGATCGACCATGACGGGCATGCCGAGTATCCTTTCTGTCCCCTTGATGTTCTCGATGCCGGCGCTCGAAACCTTGACTCGACTTCATGCGAGCCCGGGAGCATCTCAATTCGGCGGCACTGAGTCCGTGGCTAGTATGGCAGGATAAGCTGCAAAGTGTCGGCACGCCCCGCGCGAGGCATCCACGCCGGACCGCAACGCCGCCTTTCCCGCCCCTCGCCTGCCCCCGTCAGCACAAATCGAGCTATCACGGATGAGCCACTGCCCCCCACGGTGTGCCATCATGGCCCCGGCAACCAACACGGTGGCGTGCCGGGAAACGGCGCGACCCGTCTCCTGTCGACCAGAGTGCACTGGAGTGCAGACATGACCGAACAGATCGTCGCGCGGGCGAATGCCGCCGAGCTCGACATGGACGCGATCGAAGACGCCTGGCTGTCGCTGGTGACAGCGGCCGACCGGCACGAGTTCGGCGGCGCGGTCGCCCTGATCGCCCGGCACGGGCAGGTCGCCCTTCACCGCGCGACCGGCTGGGCCGTGCGCGAGCCGGAAGACCAGCGCTCCCCAATGGGCGAGGACACGATCTTCGACCTCGCCTCACTGACAAAAGTCACGGCGACAACCCCGTCGATCCTCCATCTCATCGCACAGGGCGCCTTCTCGCTCGATACCCCCGCGCGCGAGTTGCTGCCCATCTTCCGCGAGGAAGACGTCACCCCGGAAATCACCGTGCGCCGGCTGATGAGCCACTCGGCCGGGCTCGTCTCCTGGCTACCGGTGTTTCTCGATGCCACCGGTCCCGATGCCTACCTTCGCGCCATCGCCCGGGAGCCACTCGCCTACACGCCGGGCGCCGAGGTGTGCTACAGCGATCCATCCTTCATCGCACTTGGCGAAATCGTGCGGCAGGTATCCGGCACGTCCGTGGCCGAGTACGCCGCCACCCATATCTTCGAGCCACTCGGCATGACCGATACCGGCTTCCTCCCGGGTGCAGGGCGGCGGCTGCGAATCGCCGCGACCGAGTTCGGCAACGACTTCGAGGCCGACAAGGCGCCGGACCGCGCGCCCTCGGGCGGCCCGTGGCGATCCGGGCTCATCCGCGGCGAGGTGCACGACGGCAACGCCTGGTACGGCTTCGCCGGCGTGGCCGGGCATGCTGGCCTCTTCGGCACGGCCACCGACCTCTGGCGCTACGGCCAGATGTGGCTCAACGGCGGCGAGCTCGACGGCACGCGGGTGCTCCCCGCTGACCTCGTCACGGAGGCAACGCAGGAGCAGGCTCGCTTCGGCAACGAGCGCCGCGGGCTCGGCTGGCGGCTGACGCCCTTGAAGTTCGAGGACACCGACTCGGCCTCGGGGATCGGACCGCGTGGGTTCGGCCACACCGGCTTCACCGGCACCTCGCTTTGGGTCGACCCCGATACCGGCATGGTCGTGGTGTTGCTCACCAATCGCGTCCACCCAACCGTGACCGAAGCCTACCAACCCACGCGCGCGCGCTTCAGCCAGCGCGTCTTCGGGGCCGCCCGATGAGCGATCTCTGCGTTGGCATGATCTCCGGCACCTCGGTCGATGGCATCGACGTCGCCCTCGTCGAGATCGACGGCCACGGACAGGGCGCGACGATCCGCACGGTCGGGTTCGAGACGGTGCCCTATCCGGATACGGTGCGCGCCGAGCTGCTGGCGCTTTACGACAACCCGAGCGACGCCGTGGCGCGCCTCTGTTCGCTCAACGTCGTCATCGGCGAGTGCTTCGCGGCCGCCGCGCTGGCCGCCTGCGACCGGCACGGTATCGACCCCGCGTCCCTGCGCGCGATCGGCTCCCACGGGCAAACGGTCTGGCACCAGCCCACCCGCGAACCGATCGGGTCGGCATCGGGCCAGCGCCACCTGGTGCCGTCGACGCTCCAGATCGGCGAGCCCTCGGTGATCGCCGCGTCGACCGGCGCGCCGGTGGTGGCCGATTTCCGGGTCGCCGACATGGCCGTCGGCGGGCAGGGCGCGCCGCTGGCGCCCTACCTCGACTGGGCCGCGCTCAGCGCCCCGCATCGCAACCGCTGTGTCCAGAACATCGGTGGCATCGGCAATGTCACCTGGCTGCCGGCCGGCGGCGACCGTGACGCCGTGATCGCCTTCGACACCGGCCCCGGCAACATCCTTATCGATGCGCTCGTGACGCTTCTCTCGGGCGGCCTGCAAACCTTCGACCGCGACGGTGCCCACGCCGCGCGGGGGGAGGTCGACGCAGCGCTGCTCGCCGAGCTGATGGACGACCCCTACCTCGCCGCGCCACCGCCGAAGACGACCGGCCGGGAGTTGTACGGCATGCCCCAGGCACGCGAGTGGATCGATGCCCGCGGGCTGCCCCCGGATGCGCTGACCGGTGACGATCCGGACGCGCTTGCGGCCGCGCGCGACCTTGTCGCGACCGTGACGGCGTGGACGGCCGAGTCCATTGCCGATGCCTACCGCCGCCACCTGCCCGCGATGCCGGACGACGTGCTCGTCAACGGCGGCGGGGCCCGCAACCCGACGCTGATGCGGATGCTGGCCGATCGGCTGCCGGGCATCGATGTCGCCCCGACCGACGCCACCGGCATCGACGCCGACGCCAAGGAGGCGATCGCCTTCGCGCTGATGGCACACGACACGCTCGCCGGCCTGCCCACCAACATTCCCGGCGCGACCGGCGCGAAACGAGCGGTGCCGCTGGGCAAGATCGTCCGTATCCCGGCCAGCTGAGCGAGCGCCTGCGAGAACTGCCGTAGCCGCGACGCGTGCCCGCACCACCACGATTCGCGGCGAGTGGCGTTGCCTTCGCCAGTGGCCGTGACGCTTCGGGCGCCATCCGGTCCGCGCGGCATCACCTGGCCACCGATCCCCGTGCGAGAAACCTGGCCATCTGGGCCGCCTGAACGCCATCTCCCATCAGGCGGCCAGGT
Source organism: uncultured bacterium (assembly GCA_965651105.1). Taxonomy (GTDB): domain Bacteria; phylum Chloroflexota; class Chloroflexia; order Thermomicrobiales; family UBA6265; genus JACCVC01. Next base: position 5,120 of record CBFGRG010000024.1, read on the forward strand.
TTCGGCGCGATGTTGGCCGCCTGTAAACGCCCGCCGCTCCGGGGAAACTCGCTCAGGTGGCCACCGGCCAGGGTATCCGGGTTGGCCACCTGAAAAATGTCGCGACGACGGCGGCGTGCGATAATCGCTCCGACCACCTCAACGGTGCCCCAAAGGACGCGCACTTGCATACGTCCTCGCCACCGGCAGCGCCGGAAGACAGGGAGATGATGACCATGTCGCTGGACCGACGAACGTTGATCAAACTGGCCGGAGGTTCGACCGTGGCGATGCTGGCCGGTGCCGGGCCAGTCGCCGTGCTGGCCGCGCAGGACGCCGGCGCCGGCGGCGAGCTCGTGATCGGCAAGGGGCAGGAAGCCGTCGGGCTCGACCCCGCCCTCGTGACAGCGACATCGAGCTTCGACCTGATCGCGGTGATCTACGAGCGCCTGGTCGAGTTCGACGAGGCCGGCGACCCCCAGCCGATCCTGGCGGAGTCGTGGGAGATCCCGGACGACCAGACCTACATCTTCACGCTGCGGCCGGATGTCACCTTCCACAACGGGCAGCCGCTCACCGCCGCCGATGTCAAGCACACCTTCGATCGCATCAAGGACGAGGCGACCGCGTCACCGTGGGCGAGCCAGTTCACCCCGATCGACGAGATCGAGGCGACCGACGACCTCACCGTAACCTTCCGCCTGAACGCGCCGTTCGGACCGTTCCTGGCGACACTCTCCTCGGGCTACGCCTCGATCGTGCCGAACGACGATTCGCTCGACCTGCAGGCCGAGATGGTCGGCACGGGGCCGTTCATGCTCGAATCGTGGCAGCAGGACACCGAGACGGTGATGACCGCCTTCGACGGCTATCGCGAGGCAGAAACGCCACTGCTGTCGACGCTGCGCTACCGCATCATGCCCGAGGAGTCGGCACGGCTCGCGGCGATCCGCACCGGCGAGATCCACCTGACCTCGATCGCGGACCCGTTGACCGTCGAATCGGCAACCACGAGCGAGGGTGTGGAGGTCATCGAGTACGAGACGACCGACTACTACCTGCTGGGGCTCAATTGTGCCGAGGCGCCATTCGACGACCCGAAGGTACGGCAGGCGCTCAGTCTCGCGATCGACCGGCAGGCGATCGTCGACGCCGTCTTCTTCGGTCGCGGGCGGGTCACCGGGCCGCTCGTGCCGACGCTGGGCGAATGGGCGCAACCCATCGACCAGCTCCCGAACTACGCGGTCGACCGTGAACGTGCCCAGGCGCTGCTGGAGGAGGCCGGCGTGCCGGATCTCTCATTCAGCATCGTGGTCGGCTCGCTCTACCAGGAGTTCGAGAACATCGCGCTGGTGATCCAGGACCAGCTCGCCGAGATCGGCGTCACCGCCACGCTGGAGCCGGTCGAGTGGGGCACGTTCATTGACCGGTGGAGCGCCCGCGACTTCCAGAGCTTCGTCAGCTTCAACGGCTCCGGCAACGATCCCGACCGCGCGCTGTACCCGGCGTTCATCACCGACGGCTCGGTCAATGCGTTCCAGTTCAGCGACGAGCAGGCCGACCAGCTCCTCGAGGAAGGGCGCACCACCACCGACGCGGATGCGCGCCGGGAAACCTACCAGGAGCTCGAAACCCTGCTGGCGGAGCAGGCCCCGGCGCTCTTCATCAGCACGCGCGTGGCGTTCTTCGCCGTGCGCGACACGGTCAGCGGCTTCGCCCCGACGGGCACGCAAACATGGCTGACGCTGGACGAGACCACCGTCACCACCGAGGAGTAGACGCAGGTTTCACCGCGCCAGATAGCCCCGGGTCTTGTACCCGGGGGACCTGGCAGCAACGGCCGACCGAGGGTGTCCGCCTGTATCGCATGACCACCAACCCGACCAACGCAGACCAGGTGAACACGGCGTCGAGGCGAGAAAATCCATGCACCATACTTGAGGTTTCATGCTCGGTTTCCTGATCCGGCGCCTCGCCACCGTGGTGGTGCCGACGCTGCTCGGCATTTCCATCCTGGTGTTCGGCGCCATGCACCTGATCCCCGGCAGCTTCGTGGATGTCGCGATCGGCATCGGCCCGGAAGTGAGCGACGAACAGCGCGAGGCTATCGCGGCCCGCTACGGGCTCGACGCTCCCCTGCCGGTCCAGTACCTCCGGTGGCTCGGCAACCTGCTGCAGGGCGACCTCGGCGACTCGTTGCGCTCCGGCTCCCCCGTAACCGGGGAGATCGCCAGCCGCCTGCCGGCGACGCTCGAGCTGGCGCTGCTGGCGACGGTCGTGTCGCTGGTCATCGCCATCCCGGCGGGCATCATTGCGGCCGTGAACCGTGACGGCCCGTGGGATATCGTGCTCCGCATGATCGGCCTGCTTGGCCTCTCGGTGCCGAACTTCCTCATCGCCACCTTCCTTGTGCTGCTCATCTCGACGCGCTGGCCGGTGTTGCCGACCACCGGGTTCATCCCCCTCGGCGAAGACGTGGTCGGTAACCTCAAATCGCTGACGCTGCCGGCCATCTCGCTCGGGGCATTGCTGGCCGCGTCGGCCATGCGAATGATGCGCTCGTCGGTGCTGGAAGAGCTCGGCAAGGACTACCTGATGGTCGCTCGCGCCAAGGGGCTGTCGAGCCGCGTGGTGGTGATGCGCCACGCCGTGCGCAACGCCCTGGTGCCGGTGATCACCGTGGTCGGCATCCAGACCGGCTACCTGCTCGGAGGGACGGTGATCGTCGAGCAAATCTTCTCGATTCCCGGCATCGGCCGGCTCGCGCTCGATGCTGTGCTCCAGCGCGACTACCCCGTGGTGCAAGGCACCACGCTCTTCATCGCCGCCGCGTTCGTGGCGATGAACACCCTCGCCGATGTCGTCTACGGGTTGGTCGACCCAAGGATCCGGGTCCGATGACGGGGCGCACCTCCTGGAACGTCCTGCGCGCGCTGATGCGGCACCACCTGACCGGCACGATCGCGGGTTTCCTGCTGCTCCTGATCGTGCTCGCGGCGCTGCTGGCGCCGTGGCTGGCGCCCGGCGACCCAACCGACATGCAACCGGTCGATCGGCTGAAATCGCCACAGGAGTCTGGCCTGATGGGCACCGACGTGTTCGGGCGGGATATCTGGAGCCGCATCCTCTACGGGGCGCGGGTGTCGCTGGCGATCGGGGGCATCTCGGTCCTGGCCGCCGCGGTGGTCGGCACGGCGCTCGGGCTGCTCTCCGGCTACCTGCGTGGCTGGCAGGACTACGTGGTGATGCGGGTGATGGACGTGCTGTTCTCGTTCCCCTCCATCCTGCTGGCAATCCTGATCGTCTCGATCAACGGTGCGGGATTCGCCAGCATCGTGCTCGCGATCGTGCTGGTGCAGGTGCCGATCTTCGCGCGCGTGGTGCGCGGCGCGGTGCTGGTGGCGGCGCGGGTCGACTACGTCCAGGCGGCCGAGGCGGCGGGCGCCTCGACCTCGCGCATCCTGGCCCGCCACATCCTGCCGAACGTAACCGCGCCGCTGCTGGTGCAGATGGCGCTGAGCATCTCCGGCGCGATCGTGATCGAGGCGGCGCTGAGCTTTCTGGGGCTTGGCGCGGTGCCGCCCGATCCCTCGCTCGGGTCGATGCTGAGCGAAAACCGCGTCGCCATGGAGCTTGCGCCGTGGACGGTCATCTTCCCCGGCCTGGCGCTGGGAGGCATGGTGCTGGCGATCAACCTGTTCGGCGACACCGTGCGGGACCTGCTGGACCCGCGCGTGCGCTCGGCGACATCGGTGTAGCGACACCACTGGTGACTCCCCGTCACCGGACATGCGATAATCGCAGCACATCACTCTATCGGGACCCGTGATGAGGCATCGCGAAGGGGTGTCAGCCGACCCCCGCATCGATGCATGCACCGAGGACAGGGGCAGAATGGCGCTGGATCGTCGAACGTTGGTGAAGCTGGCCGGCGGCACGGCCGCGGCGACACTGGCGCCACATCGGGCAACCGTGCTCGCCCAGGCCACACCCGCTGCCGGTGCGGGCGAGCTGGTGATCGGCAAGGGGCAGGAAGCCCTCACCCTCGATCCGGCGCTGGCCACCGCGGCGGCGAGCCTCGACCTGATCTCCGTCGTCTACGAGCGTCTCGTCGGCTTCGACGGAGCCGGGCAGCCGCAACCGGTGCTGGCCGAATCCTGGGAGCTCCCGGACAACCTCACCTATACCTTCCATCTTCGGCAGGGGGTCACCTTCCACAATGGCCGGGTGTTCACCGCCGAGGATGTCAAGCACACGATCGATCGGCTCCAGGCCGAGGCGACCGACTCGCCGTGGGCGGGCCAGTTCGCACCGATCGAAGAGATCGAGATCGTCGATTCCCGCACGATCACCTTCCACCTCAACGCGCCGTTCGGGCCGTTCCTCGCGACGCTCTCGGCCGGATACGCCTCGATCGTGCCGGCCGATGGCTCGATCGACCTGCAGGAAACCATGATCGGCACCGGCCCGTTCTCGCTCGAGAGCTGGACTCCCGACGTCGAAACGGTGATGGTCGCCAATCCCGCCTACTGGCAGGAAAGCGTGCCGCTGCTCTCCGCCCTGCGCTGGCGGATCCTGCCGGACGTCACGACCCGCCTGGAGGCGCTTGACGAGGGAAACATTCACCTCACCGCGCTCGCCGATCCGCTCTCGGCGGCCGAGGCCCAGGACAGCGACGGCGTGAATGTGCTGCAGCAGGCCACGACTGACTATTTCCTGCTGGGATTCAACTGCGCGACGCCACCGTTCGACAATACAGACGTGCGGCGCGCCCTCAGCCTGGCGATCGACCGGTATGCGATCATCGACGCCGCGCTCTCCGGGTTCGGGCAGGTGACTGGCCCGGTCGTGCCGACGATGGGCGACTGGGCGCAGCCGGTCGAGCAGCTCCCGACCTACACCCTCGACCGCGAGAAGGCGACAGCCCTGCTGGAGGAAGCCGGCGCGAATGACCTGGCCTTCACCATCCTCGTCGGCAACCTCTACCCCGAATTCGTCGCCATCGCCGAAGCGATCCAGACGCAGCTCGCCACGATCGGCGTCTCGGTTGAGGTCGAGCAGGTCCAGTGGAGCACCTTTATCGACCGATGGCTCGCGCGTGATTTCCAGGCCTTCGTCAGCTTTTACAGCTCGGGCAACGACCCCGACAGCGCGCTCTACCCCGCGTTTCACACCGAAGGGTCGAACAACACGTTCCAGTTCAGCGAAGACGAAATCGACCGCCTGCTGGAGAGCGGCCGGACGATGACGGATCCGGAGAAACGCCGGTCGGCCTACCAAAACCTGGAGGTGGCGCTGGCCGAGGAAGCGCCGGCGATCTTCCTCGCGACGCGGATCGAGTTCTTCGCCGTGCGCGACACCGTTGACGGGTTCCAGCCGACAGCGACACAGACCTGGGCATCGCTTGCCCAAACCAGCATCACGTCCGAGGAATAGCACGCGCGACGCAGAAATGCCGGGTCCTGCGCGGCCAGCACGGCCCCTGGGTTCACGGCCGGTTCGGCATCACGCCTCGTCGGGGAGGGCTGGCCCCACCTCGCGGACTTCCATCTGCTCGATCTCCGGCGGCACCACCTCGCGCCAGACCCGCTCGATCACCGGGATCGCCGCGGTCAGCGGCAGCGAGAGGATGATCCCGAGAATGCCCATGAGCTGCCCGCCGACCAGCACCCCCACGAGGATGCTCAGCGACGTGACCTGCAACGTGTTGCCGAACACGCGCGGCAGCATCACGTAGTTCTCGAACTGCTGGTAAATCACGAACGCGGCGAGGATGATCAGCGAGGTTTGCCAGTTCACCGAGAGGCCGATGCCCATCGCCACCACCGTCGCCACTGGCACGCCAACGATCGGGATGGCGTCGAGAAGGCCCGAGCCGAGCGCCAGCAGCAGCGGCTGTGGCACGTCGAGCAGACGCAGCACGATGTAGGTGAACACCCCGAACGTCGTCGAGATGATCGCCTGGCCGATCACATAGCCGCTCACCACATTCGTCAGCTCCGGGCCGAGCCGGTGGAAGCGGTAACGCAACGTCGGAGTCATGTACCGCGCAAAATAGCGCCAGGTCTTCTCGCCCTCGATCAGCAGGTAGAACGCGAGCACCAGGACGAAGAACGCATTCGCCAGCCCACCGACCAGCTGGGCGGTGAACCCGAGCACCTTGGCAGCGCCGGTCGTGACCGTCTCGGCGGAAACCGGCCCCTGCTGTTCCGAACGCGTCGTTTCGCTGGCAGCTTCCTCCAGCGGCGAATCTTCCTCGATGCCGAGGTACCGCTCAACCTCGTCGCGGATGGTCGGGTAGCGGTCGAGCACGCGATCGAAATTGTCGATGTAGTCGGGCGCGTTGTCGATCAGGTTCTGGGACTGGGTGACGAGCGGCGGCACGATCAGCCAGAGGAAGCCGGCGAACACCAGCAGCATACCGCCAAAGACGGTCGAGGCCGCCGCGCCGCGGCTCATGCCCCGGTGTTCCAGCCGTCGCACCGGAGGCAGCAGCGCCAGGCAGATCAGGACCGCCAGCAAGAGCAGCAGGAAGATCGAGATGACCTTCAGCACGAGCCAGATCACCACCAGCGTGAGGATCACCTTGATGATCGTCCGCGTCGGGATCTCGATCCGCATCGTCTGCTTGTCGCCGTCGGCGACGTCGTCTCGCCGGCCGATGAACGGCTGAACCGGTCTCAGGTCCCGCTCGGCCCCGCGCTCCTCATCGTAGGCGGGAAAGACCTCCTCTTCCTCTCGCCTCCGCTCGTCGCCGGTCTCCGACTCCGCCTGGACCTCTTCAATCAGCTGATCGATCTCGTCCGGCTCGCCCGGCGCCGGCTCGCGCCCAGGCTCGGAACCGGCGGATGGCGCTGGCCGTTGTGACACGGACCGCGGCGCGCGTTGCCTTCGCGATCGCCGGACCCGCGCCGAGACGGTCGAATCCCACACCCTGCGCAGCACGTTCACCTGCCCCTGTCCCCACGCATCCCGAATCGCCAGCGACGATTGCCATCACGATACGGGAAACAGTAGCGCATTGCCGATGCCACGCGCGCAAGGGCACACGTCGTGGCCGACGGAGGGTGATGTCCTCACCCTGCGCACCCCACCTCAACGCCTGCAGTGGTTCCTCCCCTCCTTGGGAGAGGAGTCAGCGTGACGACATGAAACATCGTCACTGTACGCCACCATCCGTACCCCGCCTGGGGTCGATGCGCGCGTCATGTGGAGCCGCTGATCGGGCTACCCCGCGAGGCCGGCGAGCACCTCCCGGGCCGCCTCGAGCGTGCGGTCGATGTCTGCGTCGGTGTGCGCGGCGCTGATGTGATTGCGCTTCAGGGCGGTCGGGATCATGAAGATACCGCGATCGCACATCCCCTGACGGAACGCGATATCGCGCGCCGTGTCGTTGCGCAGCAGGTCATCGTAGGAGGTGATCGGCCCCTCCATGAAGTACGGCACAAACACCGAGCCGAACCGGGCCACCGTCATCGTGATTCCCAGCTCGGCCGCGATCTCCGCGATTCCGTTCGCGGCCCGCTCGGCGAGGTCGGCGCAGTGCCGGTGCACGCTGCCGTCCTCCAGCGCGGCGATCGTCGCCAGCGCCGCCGCGACGTTGAGCGGGTGACCGTTGTAGGTCCCCGCGAAGAAGACCCCGCCGCCGGGCGCGAACCGGTCCATGAACTCGGCCTTGCCGACCAGCGCCGCGATCGGATAGCCGTTCGCCATCGCCTTGGCGAACGTCGTCAGGTCCGGCGTCACCCCCACCAGGCTCTGATAGCCGCCGAGCGCGTGACGGAAGCCGGTCACCACCTCGTCGAAGATCAGCAGGCTGCCGGATCGTGACGTCTCATCGCGCAGCGCCTGCAGGAACTCCGGCGTGGGCGGCACGCAGCCGATGTTGTGCGGGATCACCTCGATGAAGACCGCGGCGATCGTATCGCCCTCCCGCGTCAGCAGGTCGCGGATGGCATCGATGTCATTGAAGGGCAACACGACCGTGTTTTCGACCGCATCCGGCAGCATGCCGAGCGAAAGAGGGTCCTTGTGGCCCATCTTCTCGGCGGGGGTGATGACGTTCATGAGCACCGAGTCGTGCCAGCCATGGTAGGTGCCCTGGAACTTGACGATCCGGTTCCGCCCGGTGACGGCGCGCGCCAGCCGAAGCGCGGCGTAGGTCGCCTCCGAGCCGGAGTTGGTGAGCAGCACCCGCTCGGCCGAGGGCACCAGCGAGGCGAGCTTTTCCGCCAGCTCGATTTCGGGCTCGGTCACGCCGGCGCCCATCAGGTCGACCCCGTCCATCGCGGCCCGCGCCGCCGCGTTCACCTCCGGGTGGTTGTGGCCGAGAATGAGCGGCCCGAAGGCGGCGTGGTAATCGAGATAGCGCTTGCCTTCGACGTCGGTAAAGTACGCGCCCTCCGCCTCCCGCGTCACCAGCGGCCACGGCAGCGCCCGGTTCGCCGAGTTGACGCCGCCGGGGATAACAGCCTTCGCGCGCTGTGCCAGATCTTCCTGCAGATTCGCGACAGTCATGAGGGATCCTTTCATCCGCAATCCGGATCATCACCCGGGCACCAACAACAAATCCGCAGGGACCGGCCTGGTGCCGGTCCGCCGCTCGGACCGCCACACGGGCGGCCCCGACGCCCCCTGCTGGTGCACATCGACGGCTGTGCATCCGGATGCCGTATCAAACCTGCGCCAGGGGACGGGACGCGCCCTTCAGCTCGTGCAGCAGGGCGATGCTGACCTCCGCGCATTGTTCGGCGGCGCCTTCGGCGAATGCCGTCACTTCGATCTCGTACCCACCAAGCGGATACGCCTCGGCGGTCGGCAGGTAGCCGTCATTCGGACCAAAATAGCCCGAAACGAGCGTGTGGGCGAACGGGGATCCCTCCTTGATGGCGATACC
>CBFGRG010000025.1:0-13624 GCA_965651105.1 uncultured bacterium
GGTTTCGAGTATCGGCACGATCTGCCGCTCATCGGTCCGGATCTGGTACAGCCCGCCGTTGACGAGAAAAAGACCGCTGCCGGTCAGCTGCGCCCGCGTGCCGCCACCCTGGAGATCCTCCGGCAGCGTGCCAATGCGCGCGAGGTTGTCGAATCGCAGGACGTTATCGACCGTGTCACGATGCTCGGTGATTGCCGCCTGCCTCGGCGCCAGCTCGCTTTCCGGCGCGCCCTCATCGCCGGCGCTGTCGAGTGACGCCTGTGCAAGGTCCAGCGACTGGCGGGTGCTGTCGGGGTCGCTGCTGTCGCGCGCCAGGAGGATGTACTGGTCGGCCTGCGAGAGCTCCTCGGAGTAGGCCACCGGCTCGACCTCACGGTCGGGCCAGATCGACCAGAGCCCAAACCCCAGCAACCCAACCAGGGCGACCAGCAGGACGAAGAGCAGGGGCCCAGCGATCGGGATGCGAGGAAGATGAGTTCGCCAGGTCGGCTCGCCGCGGTCGGTGCTCACCGTTCGATGCACCTGCACGCCGTGCGTCATGGTCACGCCGTACTTCTTCGTCTCCGAAGGCTGTTGCCAGCTTTCGGCGCCCCGACGCCGCAACGTCCGCGGCCGAATGGTCCGCCAGCGCGAGAGGTTTTCCACGTCACCGTCAGGCGCATCACCGTGGCCATCCGCTGCGGTACGAGCGCGCACGCGTGCCGGCAGCCCGCTGGCGAACGTCTTCACCGGGGCTGGCAGGAGGCTGCGCACCTGCGCGCGTGCCCGGCGGCGGCGCTCACCGAGACGCCAGCCGACATCGCCCATCGTCACCACGCCGAACGATCCGGGGCGCGGCGGAAAGCCGAGCACGACCGCGGCGCCGTCTTCGATCCGGTCCGAAACCAGGAGCCCCTTGAACACGTCGAGTGCGGTATCCGGCGAACGGCCGTGATACCCGGCTAGGTCCTGCACACGCACATCGGTGGCGCTGAGGTCATGCGCCAGGGCCTCGGCCAGTGAGGCGGTGCAGATCATCACCACGTCGCCATCGCTGAGCTGGGTTTCCGCCAGGATGGGGGCAGTCCACGAGGTGTATCCAAGCGGCTCCGGCGGCGTCGGGGCGTCCTCGGGGGGAGAATATCCAGGCAGCCAGGTGGCAAGGTCCGGCACGGAATAGGCCAGGCCATCCTCAACCAGCGTCACCTGCCCGGGCGGCACGTGACCGATCGTGCAGCGGTGCCCGTCGAGCACGAGCGCGGTCGCACCGACCAGGATTTTGCGATCGTAGCCACGTGTCGGGCTGGTGTGCGCCTCGTCGAACATCATGCCGTTCGCGGCCGCGAAGGCCCGCCCGATCGCCTCATCCGGTGGCAGGTCGGTCATCGCCCGCAGCTCGGAGACGATAATCTCGCGCACAAGCCGCGCCGTCTCGATCGCCTGCCCGTCATGCTCGACCGGCTCGGTCGCCACGACGATGCCGCGCGACCGCTGTTCGAGGTACGCATCGAGGTCGACGGTGACCCACGTCGAGGCGTCGATTGGCGTGCCACCGGAGACCGCGAAGGCGACGGCCAGGGGCGAGGTGAGCGTCATGTCGGGTGTCCCATCACGCGCCGCTGGTCATTTGGCGCGTGTTCGATGATCACGGCGGCGAGGCGCACCCTCGCGCTACAGCTTGAGTGTAAACCGGCCACGCCGGGCGGCACACAAAACGGGCCGGGACTTGCCCGGCCCGCTCTCGCTCAGCTCTCGCTGCTCAGCGCGACATGCTCATGGAGTTGCGGTACTCCTGCTCCTGCCCGGGAGGATAGTCATTCATGGAGTCGTACCCATTCTGCCTGGGCTGGCGCCGTGGCGCGCGCCCCCGGCGACCGGCAGGCGCGCGGCCCTGCTCGATGTCGGCCAGCACCGCCTCGCCCCTGCTGCGCAGGTGCGACCCGCTGGCGCCAAGCTGATCGGCAAGCGCAAGCGCGTGTTCCAGCACCTCGACAGCCTCGTCCGTCTCGCCCTCGTCGCGCAGCCGCGCGCCGATATTGACGAGCATCATCGCCTCGCCATAGATGTCGTCAACCTCCCGCGCCAGGTTCAACGCCTGCTCATAGGTGTCGAGGGTATCCGGATGATCGGCGGTATCCATCGCCACGGCCAGCCGCTGGTAAACGGAGCTCAGCAGCCCGGGATCGTTCAGCTCTTCCGCCAGACCGACCGCCTGGTCGAGCGCGTCGACAGCGGCATCGAGCTCGCCGACGCGCTGCGCCACCTTGGCCATGCGACCGTAGAGCCGCACCGCGGCCTCCCGGTCGTCATCCTGATAGGCCAGGTCAAGCGCATCCTGGTAGTAGCCCATCGCCGCATCGGTGCGGCGCGCCTCGACCGCGAGCGCGCCCAGCGAGGAAAGCGCGGTGATCTGGCTCTCCGAATCGTTCGCCGACCGGAAGAGCTCCAGCGCCGTTTCGTAGGCGGCTCGCGCCTCCCCCACCTCGCGCTGCGCCGCGAAGATGTCGCCGAACAGCATCAAGATGCTGGCCTCAATGCCCGTCTCGCGGGCGGATCGGGCCGCGGTCAACCCTTCCTGAAGCGCCTTGATCGCCTCGTTCGGCTGGTTGTAGCGCCACAGCGCCTCACCGATGACCGCCAGCCACTGCGCTTCGTGCCGCGTCTCGCCAGCCGATCGCGCAAGCTCCAACGCGTCGGCAAGGTGGTCGAGGGCCTCACGCGGGCGATCGAGCTGCGTCAGGGCGACGCCAAGACCACCGTGAGCTCGCTGAACCAGCTCGGCGTCCTGCCGCTCCTCGGCCATCGCCAGCGCATCTTCGAACACCTGCCGAGCTTCGTCGGTGCGGCGCAGCTCGATCAGCTGCGTACCGTGCTCGATCGCATCCCGAGCCGCGCTCGGCGAGCCGGTCTGCGCGCCGATCCGGACCCGGTCGGCATCGCGCGAGACGGCCGTTTCGGTCCGGCCAAGCTGGCGCTCGGCCACGGAGAGCATCTCCAGCGCCTGATTTTCCAACTCCATGTCGCCCAGCTCGCGTGCCAGGCCGAGCGCGTTCTCCAGCCGGTCGACGGCTCCCCCGAGATCGCCGGCGCGCGCCTGCATCTCGGCGAGATCGATCAGCAGGTTCGCGCTCAGGCCGGAATCGCCGTTGGCCTGTGCCGCAGCAAGCGCGCGCTCCTGCAGGCTCATCAGCTGCTGGTCACTGATGCGCCCCCGGCTGAGGTCGATCTGGCGCACCAGCGCTTCCGCTTGCCCGCGCGCGTAGCCGAGCTGGCCGGCAGCGCCGGCGGCGCGGTGAAAGAGCTCCAGCGCGCCATCGGTGTCTCCGTCACGGTGCAACAGGTCACCCAGCACGATCGCCGATTCGACCTCATCCTCCGAATCGGCGGTTTCGGGGCCAAGGTCGAGCTGCTGCTGCAGCAACACCCGGGCTCGCTCCGGCTCCCCCACCTGTGCGGCACGCTGGCCGAGCCGGGCAAGGGCACGGCGGCCACCGTGGACATAGCCCGAGCGCTGGGCGGCGCGATAGGCGTCCCGCAGGAGCTTCTCGCGATCGCGGGCGGGGTCGTCGGCGGGAAGCAGCCCGTCGAGCAACAGCGCGGCGTCGACCGTCTCGCGGTCGAACCCCTTGGCGTGAGCCGCGGCGTGGGTGAGCCGAGCGAGAACGGTCGCAAACTCGCGGTCCGAGGAGATTCGCTCCTCGATCAGCTCGCCGAGCATGACGAACTCATCGTCGGAGAGCGCGTCGAGCACGGCGGGATGCCGCACCTCGCTGATCGCCCCCTGCAACGACCGCTTGCGGCCGACTACCTCGCGAGCGATCTGAACCAGGACGCCGTTCCCGCCGCGACGGCCCTTGCCGGCAAATCGTTCGATCCAGGTACTCACCACGCTCGCTCCTTGGTCAGCGCCTCCCCGAGGCGCTCGAGTGTCAGGTTGCCGCCGGAGAGGACAATCCCCACTTTCCTGCCGGCAAATTCATCTCGTCGTTTGTGCAATCCCGCCAGCGCCGCGGCGCCGGCTCCCTCGGCCAGCATCGCCGTGGTTTCCAGCATCGTGAGGATGGCCTGCCGCAGCTCGGCGTCGGAGACGAGCATGATCTCGTCGACCTTGCCCCACAGCATCGCGGCGGGCATTTCGAACGCCACCCGCGTCGCCACCCCTTCGGCGAAGGTATCGGCGCGGTCGAGCGACTTCAGCTCGCGGTCGCGCCACGATTGGTATACGGCCGGCGCGCCCTCCGCCTGCACGCCGATCACCTTGATGTTCGGGTTGAGCGCCTTGGCGACGAGGGTGGCTCCGCAGAGCCCGCTGCCGCCACCGATCGGCACGAAGATCGCCTCGATATCGGGCTGCGCCTCCAGCATTTCCAGCGTGGCCGTGGCAACACCGGCGATCAGGTCCGGCTCATTCGCCGAGTGGATGAAGTGCGCGCCCTCGCGCTCGGCGAACTCGCGCGCTCCGGTCAGCGCCTCGTCGAAATCGACGCCCTGGGCAATCACGGTGGCACCAAGCCGCTCCATGGACGCGACCTTCAACGGATTCGCGCCCTCGGGCACGAAAATGGTCGCCTTTGCGTCGAACGCGCGGGCGGCCCAGGCGACCGACTGGCCATGGTTCCCGGTGGAAGCGCCCACGACACCGCGTGCCCGCTCCTCAGCCGAAAGCCGGCTCAGAAGGTACACTCCACCGCGCACCTTGAAAGCGCCGATCGGATGAAGGTTCTCACATTTGACATAGGTTGTCACGCCCAGCCGCTCGGAGAGTTTCTCGGCGTCGAGCAGCGGTGTCGGCGCGAGATGTCGCGCGATCACCTTCCGCGCCCGGAAGACATCGCCCAGCGTCGGCAGCGGGCCGGTCCACAGCGACATCCCGTCGCGAGTCTGTGTATCCTGATCGGTCGGCACGATGATCTCCACATGAAAGAATCAATCGCGGAGGCGTCGCAGCCATCGACGCCCGCCGCGTTCGCCGGATCCCAGCCCGACGCGACGTCGTTCGCGCCTGTCAGCAGTGTCCGTACACCCAGTCTAGCACCGCTTGCTGCCCGTCAACAGATGTTCCCGGTTGTCAACGCTGCCGGAAGCTTAGCTTCCTTTCCAGCCTGACGCAATCGCATGATTCCTCGCTGGTATACTCGCGAGCAGCGACCTGCTCCAGCCTTCGGGAGACCCCACCGATGCCAGACCACGACCCCTCAACCTTCGATGGACGGCTCAGCGCGCGGGCGCGGGCTGCCGACACCCTTCTCTGCGTCGGGCTCGACCCCGATCGCGGCCGCATGCCCGATGGCATTCCCGACTCTGCCGCCGGCGCTGCGGAGCTCTGCACCCGCGTGATCGACGCCACCGCCGATCTCGCCGTGGCCTACAAGCCCAACCTGGCCTTTTTCCTGGCCTGGGGCCGCGAGGGACTCGACGCGCTCTACTCGGTTCGCCAGCGCATCCCGGCGGAGGTGCCGGTGATCCTCGACTGCAAGGTCGGCGACGTCGATTCCACGTCCGCGGCCTACGCGACAAGCTGGTTCGACGAGCTCGGCGTCGATGCGATCACCGTTCATCCGTATCTCGGCGAGGACGCCCTGGCGCCATTCATGGAATACGTCGGAAAGGGCGTGATCGTGCTCGCCAAGACCAGCAATCCCGGCTCCGGCGACCTGCAGGACCGGACTCTCGCCGACACCGGCGCCCCGGTCTATCGCTACATCGCTCGCCGCGCGGCCACGTGGAACGAGGCATATCCCGCCACGCTCGGGCTCGTCGTCGGCGCGACCTGGCCGGAGCAGCTGCGCGAAATCCGGCAGGACGCGCCAAGCCTGCCGATCCTGCTTCCGGGCCTCGGCGCGCAGGGCGGCGACCTCGATGCATCGCTTGCCGCGGCGCTCCGTCCGGACGGCACAGGCGTGCTCTGTTCGGTATCGCGTGGCATCATGTATGCATCATCTGGCGACGATGTCGCCGACGCCGCGCGTGCCGCCGCGTCCGGGTTCCGCGACCGGATCAATGCCGTGCGCCACGCCCGCGCCTGATGCCGGCACGATGACCGGTGGCAAGTTCCGCACATTCAGACCAGCATCACGCGCGTATGCCCAGATTGGGACCCATATCGAACGCGCCTTCATGCCATGCCGTGGAGAGGGAGAATCACGTCGATGTACGCGTTGACCCAACCGGCCGCCCACGCCGGAATTCGGGCGCTATTCGTTGCCCTTGCGCTGATGCTGGGGATGGGGGTGGCCCAACCAGCCACATTGGCCAACCGCACTGACGGCACCGACGGCGCGGTGGCCGAGAGACAGGAATTCGATCCCGCGCTGCTGCCGCCCGACATGGGCCAGACGGAGCTGGCCGTGCTGGTGCCGGAAACCGGTCACACGCTGCGCGGCACGATGCTCGACTACTGGCGCGCCAATGGCGCCGCCTCAGTCTATGGCAACCCGATCTCCGAACCCTACCTCGCGCCGAACGGCTACTACAGTCAGGCGTTCGAGCGAGGCATCTTCCAGTACCTGCCCGAGTACCAATGGACAGACGACCCGACCGTTCGGCTCCAGCCAATCGGCGGCAGCGAACTGAACGTCAACCGCGACACCACTCGCGCCGACGGCCGGCGCGTCGCCGGCGACCGTCGTGCCGCGCGCACGCTGCCCGGCGTGAACTCGACCGAGCGGCAGGAAGAGGTCGCCAGCGAGGGCGGCCGCTTCAGCCAGGAGACCGGTTTCAGCATCTCCGGCGATTTCGGGGCATGGTTCGACAACCACGAGGGCTGGTTCTACCTCGGCGCACCAATCTCCGAGCCGTTCCAGCATCGCGGCGTGACGGTCCAGTTCTTCCGCAACGGGATGTTGATGGAGCAGGATGGAGTCGTTCGGCCGGCGCCGCTGCCCTCCGAGAGCCCGGATCGATTCGGCGTCGATCTGTCTCCGGCCCAGAACACGAACGTGCCGGTCTACTCCGAAAACCTGTTCATCACGAGCTACAACCCGTACGGGATCGACACAAGCAACCTGCCGGGCCGGCGCCACATCGTGGTCAGCATCAGCGAGCAGACGCTGACCGCCTATCAGGGCGACCAGGTCATCCTCCAGACGCTGGTGAGCACGGGCCTGGAGCCGAACGAAACCGAGATTGGCGCCTTTCACGTGCGCATCAAATACCCGATGCAGGACATGCAGGGCTTCACCAGCTCCACCGGCGAGGTGGTGTCGGTTGGCTCCGAAACGGGACAGGGCGAGCAGTACCTGGTCACGGATGTGCCCAACGTGCTCTACATCAACTACGACGCCGAAGCGTTGCATGGAGCCTACTGGCACAACAACTTCGGCAACCGAATGAGTCACGGCTGTATCAACCTGCCGCTCGATGTCGCCGACTTCATCTATGAGTGGGCCCCACTTGGCACCGCCGTGACCGTCGTCGAGTAACGCTTTCGAAGGCAATCTGGACGTCGCCGGGCGGGAGGTCGATGTGACCTCCCGCTTTTCCGTGTTTCATCACCGAATGCCGCGCGTTCGCAGGCGCAAAAGCATGCGGGTCGCGTTTGACAGGACCCCACCCGGTCCATAGCATGCGAGCACACATCTTGTGTGAATCGCTTATGTCGCTCCCGCGGGCTCGCCTGCCGAGCGCCACATAAAGGGGGCCGTATGTCCAGACACAAGCCCGACGATTCGCCCGACGCCGGCGGTGACCAGCGCGTCAACCGGCGTAGCTTTGTGCAATGGAGCGGCGCCGCCGCGGCCGGGGCGGGCATGGCGCCGCACATGGCCCGTGCGAAGCAGGCGACGCCGGGGGCATCGCCCGGTATCACGCCCGAGGCCGAGGCCGCCGTCGACGAGCCGGAACCGCAGTACCAGACCGAGGCGCCGTGGACCGGCGAGCCGGTGACCGGGTCGGCGCTGCCGCCCAACATCCCGCCGTGGATGCAATACTGGGGTCCGCTGCCGGGCGCGTACGGCGAGCGATCCGGATTCGAGGAGCACGTCGTCCGGGTGCCGAACGCCGAGATCAACCCGGCGTGGAGCTTCACGCCACTTCAGGACCTCCACGGCACGATCACCCCCAACAGCCTCTTCTTCGAACGCCACCACGCTGGCATTCCGGATATCGACCCCGCCGAGCACCGCCTGATGGTGCACGGCATGGTAGAGAACCCAACCATCTTCACCGTTGATGACATCAAGCGGTTTCCGGCGGAATCGGTCATCTATTTCCACGAGTGTTCCGGGAACTCCCTGTATGAGTGGTCCGAGGAGAGCGTCGCGCCCGACGTGCAGATCGGCTTCGGGCTGGTGAGCCAATGCGAATGGACCGGCGTGCCGCTGAAAACCATCCTGAACGAGATCGGCGTCGATGCGAACGCGACGTGGCTGCTTGCCGAGGGTGCCGACGCAGCCGGCATGGACCGCAGCATCCCGATGGAGAAGGCGATGGACGATGCCCTTCTCGCCTATGCGATGAACGGCGAAGCGCTGCGCCCCGCCCAGGGATATCCGCTCCGCCTGGTCCTGCCTGGCTGGGAAGGAAACGCCCAGATCAAATGGCTGCGGCGCCTCAAGGCTGGTGACGGCCCGTGGGAAACCCGCGAGGAGACCTCGAAGTACACCGACCTGATGCCCGACGGAACGGCCCGGCAATTCACCTTCGTGATGGAGGCGAAATCGGTCATCACCTACCCGTCGGGTGGGCACACCCTCAACGACCAGGGCTTTCACGAGATTTCCGGACTCGCGTGGTCGGGCCACGGTCGCATCACTCGCGTCGACGTCTCCGTTGACGGCGGCGAGACGTGGGAGGAAGCCACGCTGCAGGAGCCGGTGCTTCCCATCGCACTCACCCGCTTCCGGTTCCCGTGGACCTGGGACGGCCAGCCCGCCCGGTTGCAGAGCCGCGCGATCGATGAGACCGGCTATGTCCAGCCGACGATGGAGCAATTGATCGAGGCCAGGGGCGCGAATTCGGTCTACCACATGAACGGCATCAAGACGTGGGCCGTGGACGCGAATGGGGAGGTGACCAGTGCTTGGGGATAATCAGCAATTCGGATTCGGCCAGCCAGCCACCGAAGAGGAAATCTCCGGCTGGGACATCGACGTGAAGCCGGACGGTACCGGCCTGCCGCCGGGGAGCGGCTCTGTCGAGCAGGGCAGGGAGCTCTACCTCCAGTACGGTGCCGCCTGGCACGGGCCCGAAGGTGAAGGGTCGGAGTATGCGCCGCGTCTTGTCGGTGGCATCGACAGCCTCGATACCGACACGCCGGTCAAGACGGTCGGCAGCTACTGGCCCTACGCGACGTCGGTGTTCTCGTACATCCGCCGCGCGATGCCGGCCAGCGGGCCGCAGACCCTGACCGACGACGAGTACTACGCCCTGACGGCGTGGGTGCTGTGGGCAAACGGCATCATCGGCGAGGACGAGGTGATGGACCAGGACACCCTGCCGCAGGTCGTGATGCCGAACCAGGACGGATTCACCAGCCCCGATCCCCGGCCGGACACGGACAACACGGCGGATTAGCCGGCCGTGCGATGCTGGCGTCGAAGCACCCGAACGGACCGGCACATAGCCGGTCCGTCCGTCATTGTTGGCGTTGCAGTCAAGAAGAAGCCTCTCGGCCGCACGACCGGTGCATGCCCGGCACCCGGGTTACTCTCCCCGTTGGAGCGCAAACCGGCGAACGTGCTAGCATTTCCCAACGAACGCGACCCCGCATCCTGTTCGTTGCCAGTTCCACGACCGCACCGGCGCACCGCCGCCGTTGCTCTCGCCACGACAGGCCAGCCTTGACCGCCGAAACGACGCACGCCACCGCTCCCCGCCCGGACGCGCCAACCGAGTCCCGTTCGGCGCGCATCGTGGCGCTTGTGAACCAGAAGGGCGGCGTTGGCAAAACCACCAGCACCGTGAACCTGGCCGCCGCGCTCGCGATCGAAGGCGGGCGCGTGCTTGTGGTCGACATCGACCCGCAAGGCAACGCCACATCGTCGTTCGGGATCGACAAGCAGGAGCTCGATGCCACGCTCTACGATGCCCTCGTCGAGCAAATCGACCCAGCCGAAACCATCATCGCGGGCGTCCGCGAGCGAGTCGATCTCCTGCCGGCGACACCGACGCTTGCCGCTGCCGAGGTCGAGCTGGTCTCCCAGTCGCGCCGCGAGCACCGGCTCGCCGATACGCTGACGCCGCTGCGCGAACGCTACGATATCGTGCTGATCGACAGCCCGCCCTCGCTCGGATTGCTCACCGTCAACGCGCTCACCGCCGCCGATGGCGTCGTGATCCCGGTCCAGTGCGAATATCTCGCGCTCGAAGGCGTGAGTCAGGTTCTCGCGACAATCGACCTGATCCGCCGGGGGCTCAATCCCGACCTCGAACTGCTGGGCGTGTTGATGACCATGTACGATGGTCGGACTCGGCTTTCGGCGCACGTGGTCGACGAGGTGCGGCGGTTCTTCCCGGATCACCTCTTTTCGGCCGTCATCCCGCGCTCGGTCCGGTTGGCCGAAGCCCCCAGCTTTGGTCAGGTCATCGCCGAATACGACCCCTCTTCGCGCGGCGCAGCCGCCTATGCCGATGTCGCCCGCGAGCTACGGGACCGGATCGACGCCATTCGCTGAATCACCAAGGAGTCATCCCGATGAGCCAGACCACTACCCACGATCCCACGCAATTGTCACAAGGCATCAGCGAGAACGGCCAGACCGGCGGGCACATGCGGCCGGACAAGTTCACCGGCATCGGGCTGACCTTCGACGACGTGCTGCTGCTGCCGGCGCATTCGGCCGTGCTTCCGAACGAGGTCTCGACCGCGACCCGGATCGCGCGGGATATCGAGCTCAACATCCCGATCCTCTCGGCGGCGATGGACACCGTCACCGAGGCGCGGCTGGCGATCGCGCTGGCACGCGAGGGCGGGATCGGTGTGATCCACCGCAACCTCTCGATCGAGGAGCAGGCCGCCGAGGTCGACAAGGTCAAGCGCTCCGAGGCCGGCATGATCGTCGAGCCGGTGACGCTCACCCCGGACCACCACGTCAGCGATGCCGAGGCGGTGATGGCGCGCTACCACATCTCCGGCGTCCCGATCACCGACGAGAACGGCAAGCTCGTCGGCATCCTCACCAACCGCGATCTCCGCTTCATCCGCGACACCGACCAGTTGATCGGCGAGGTGATGACGAAGGAGAACCTCGTCACCGCGCCGGAGGGCACCACCCTCGACCAGGCGAGCGATATCCTGCACAACCATCGGGTCGAGAAGCTGCCGGTGGTCGACGCAAACGGCTATCTGACCGGCCTGATCACGGTCAAGGACATCCAGAAGAAGCTCCAGTTCCCGAACGCGACCAAGGACGACCGGGGACGCCTGCGCGTGGCGGCGGCAGTGGGTGTCGGCAAGGACGCCTTCGAGCGCAGTCAGGAGCTCGTCGACAAGGGCGTCGACCTTCTCGTGATCGACACTGCCCACGGCCACTCGCAGGGTGTGATCGAGTTCGTCAAGCGCGTTCGCAACTCGCTCGACGTGTCGATCATGGCAGGCAACATCGCCACCGGCGCTGCCGCGCTGGCGCTGGTCGACGCCGGCGCCGACGCGGTCAAGGTCGGGATCGGCCCCGGCTCGATCTGCACCACGCGGGTGGTGGCCGGCACCGGGGTACCGCAAATCACGGCGGTGCACAATGTCGCCGCCGCGCTTGACGGCACAGGCGTACCGCTCGTTGCCGACGGCGGCATCCAGTTCTCGGGCGATATCGCCAAGGCGATCGCCGCCGGCGCCCACGCGGTGATGCTGGGCAGCCTGCTGGCCGGGCACGACGAGAGCCCCGGCGAGGTGATCGTGTTCAAGGGCGAGCGCTTCAAGGCCTATCGCGGCATGGGTTCGCTGGGCGCGATGAAGGGTCGCTCCTTCTCGAAGGACCGTTACTTCCAGGAGGATATCGGCAACGTCAACAAGCTGGTGCCGGAAGGCATCGAGGGGCGCGTGCCATACAAGGGCGCGCTGGCGAACCTGCTGTTCCAGCTCGTCGGCGGGCTGCGCACGGCGATGGGGTACGCCGGCGCGGCGTCGATCGACGATCTCCGCACCAACAGCCAGTTCGTCCAGGTCACGGCGGCGGGCCTGCGAGAAAGCCATCCGCACGACGTTACGATCACCGAGGAAGCGCCAAACTACCGCCCCGGCGGCCTGAAGTAGCCGCCACGACATCCCTGATCGTCCTGTGTGGCCCGGCACATATTTGGGAGGTACCCAGTCCATGCCGCTCATCGACACGACCACCGAGTTCGGGCAGCGCGTCGAGCGCCGCCTCGCCGAGGAACCGATCGTCTGGTTGACGACCGTCAGTCCGAAGGGCACCCCGCAACCCAGCCCGGTCTGGTTCCTGCGCGAGGGCGACTCCGTGCTGATCTACTCACAACCAAACACGCCCAAGCTCCGCAACATCGAGGCGAACCCGAAGGTCGCGATCTCGTTCAACGCGACGAGCTCCGGCGGGGACGTCGTGATCTTCACCGGCGAGGCGCAGGTCGACAGTGACGCCCCCGCGGCGAACGACCTCCCCGCCTACATCGAGAAGTATGGCGACGGTATCGAGGGGCTCGGCATGACGCCCGAGAGTTTCGCCGCGGACTATTCGGTACCGGTACGGGTGAAGCTCACGCGGCTGCGAGGTTTTTGATGGCCGAGCGGACCTGGCTCACGCCGGGATCGGACGATGGCGAGCCGTCAGTACCGGCGACGCGGGACATCCCCCGCGTCGTCCTCTTTGGTGCCGGCCAGATCGTCATCTTCCTGATCCTGTTCCAGCTCTACAAGGTCGTCCGCCGCACCTTCATCACCCGCGCGGAGGGCGTCGCCTTCGACAACGCGCTGGATATCCTCGCGTTCCAGGGAGCGCTCAACCTCAACTTCGAGCTTGACCTCCAGCGATGGGTGCTGGACCGCGGCGACCTTATCATGGTCTTCAACTACTTCTACTCCTGGTTCATGTGGGTTTTCTACGCCTGCTGCATGATCCTGCTGTTCTTCGCGCCGCAGCGATATCTCTACCTGCGTCGTGTCTTTTTCCTGACGATGATCCTCGCGCTGCCGTGGTACATCATCTATCCGCTGGCGCCACCCCGCTTCATGCAGCCCTACGGCTGGGACTTCATCGACACGATCCTGACCTTCGGGCCGAACTACTTCTCTGAAGAGGGGCTGGTCACCGCAAATCGCTACGCCGCCATGCCGAGCATGCACGTCGGCTGGACGACGGTCGGCGCGCTGATGCTCTGGGGCGCCTTCCCCGGACGGTTCAGGAAGCTCGGTCAGACGCTGGCGGTGCTGCTGGTGCTGATGATCACGGTCACCGTGATGGTCACCGGCAATCACTACTGGATGGACGCGGTCGGCGGCTGGGTCATCGTCGTGGCGGCACTGGCGATCAACCGGTGGCTGCCGTGGCGGCTGCCGATGCCGTGGCGCGAGCCGCCGGTGCGAACCCGCACCGAAGCGAGCCTCGCCTGACGCTCGGGGCTGGTAGGCTTGTGGTCGAGTGCAACTTCCTGCAGGCAAGGAAAACAATGACATGGAAAAGGGTGTTGCACGCCGACATGAAATGTCGTCACTCTGAGCGAAGCGAAGAGTCCCCGCGCGAAGCGCATCGCC
>CBFGRG010000026.1:0-13588 GCA_965651105.1 uncultured bacterium
CGAGTGTCTCGCGTCGGAGCCACTGGCTGAGGATCGGTTTTCGCGTGGAGGCGGAGGTGGATGCGACCCTGGTTGCCATGAACTGTCTCCCCAAGACGACGTCGCTGCAGCTCTTCCAGATGGCCCCGAATTTGGTAACACGTGTTACTTTGTACAATAAGGCGGGACCCAATTGTTGTCAACTGGAGACTGCCCGAGGAGGATCATTCGATGCCGAACGAGTCGCGATCGTCCCGAACACGGCGGGTCACGAGCCAGGAAGTCGCGGATCTGGCCGGGGTCTCCCGCGCCACCGTCTCGTTCGTGCTCAACGGCGTTCGCACGAACCGGATCAGTGAAGCCACGCGTGAGCGGGTGCTCCGCGCAGCGAGCGAGCTTTCCTATATTCCCGACGCGGCGGCGCGCACGCTGGCAAGCGGGAAGACCGGCACGATCGGGCTGGTGGTCAGCCGGACCGAGCATGTGCGCATCGACGCCTTCGTGTCGCAGATCCTTTACGGCCTCGCGCCAGTCTGCTCCGCGAGAGGTCACCGCCTGATCCTCGAGACATCCGATCCGGGGCAACCCACCTACGAATACGAACAGCTCGTCGGATCGCGGCAGATTGACGGATTGGTCGTGCTGAACCCTGATCCCGGAGACGAACGGCTCTCGGCGTTGATCGACCGAGGATTTCCCATCGTCCTGATCGGGGCGCATCCGCACCCGGAGGTGCCAACAGTCGCTGTCGACAGCGCGCTCGCGATGCGCCGGGCCACCGAGCACGTGATACGTCTGGGGCACCGGCGCATTGGCTTCATCCACTACCGGCAGGTGAGCAGCCTCGGCATCGGCGGGCGCTTCAAGGGGTTTCGCTCCGCGTTGGAGGCGGCAGGTATCCCGGTCGACCCTCGCCGGGTGCGATCCGGGAACTTCAGCGCCGAAAGCGGCTACGAGGCGATGATCTCGCTGCTTTCCGAACCGGAGCGACCGACCGCCATCGTGACAGGCAACGACACGATCGCGATCGGCGCGATGGCCGCCGTCTCGGAGTCGGGCCTGCGGGTTCCGGACGATGTCGCGGTTGTCGGTTTCGATGACATTCCGCTCGCTCGCTATGCGAGCCCCGCGCTCACAACGGTGCGGGTGCCGGCGTCCGAAATGGCCGCCGTGTGCGGTGACATGATCCTCGACCTGATCGAGACCGGCTGGCTGGATCCGTTGAAACGCTGGTTTCCGGCCGAGCTGGTTGTGAGGCGGTCCTGTGGGGCGCTGCCCGACGATCGTGAACCGATGGTGCCACCTGCTGTGGACACGACGACGGCCGCTGAGTAGGATGACTGGCATTGGGAGCGCCGGTGACATCGTCACACGGCGTTGTGTCATCGTGCAGAAGGGAATGTGACCAACTTGACCAACCAGCCACCGGGCATCCCGCGGTCGTCGACCGCGGTGGTGTTCAACGACATGATCAACTCGAACCTGCGTACCGGCAACGAGGAGCACGACCGCGCGATCGAAGAGAGTGGAATCGTGCAAGCGTCGGTCGCGCTCGTCGCGGCGGCTCGCGAGGCCGGACTGCCGATCTTCTGGATTCGCGTTGAGCGGAGACCGGATCGGACGGATGTCTTCGACAACCTGACGGACAGTTTCATCGCTGCCGGCATGGTGCCGAAGCCGCCGGTGACGCACGGTACGGTTCAGGCTGCGAACATCGACGAGCTGCCGGTGCACGAAGAAGACCAGGTCATTCTCAAGCCGCGATTCGATCCGTTCATCGGTACCGACCTCGATCTGAGGCTCCGCACCAATGGCATCGATACCATCCTCCTCGGCGGTTACTCGACCAACATCGGCGTCGAAAGCTGCGCGCGCACCGCGAAGGATCGCAACTACAACGTCGTCCTGCTGAGCGACTGCAGCTTCAACACCGATGTCGAGTCGCACAACTGGACGCTTGAGAAGATCATGCCGAATTTCGCCCGCGTGATGACCTCGGGCGAGGCACTCAGTCTGCTCGCGTAGCCGAACAAGCCCTGCATGACGCGCGAATGGCGTCAACGCAGGTGAAAGGGTCCCCCCTGAATGAACAGCAATGAGCGCGTCCGCGCCGCAATCGCCGGCGCCGAAGTCGATCGGGTGCCGGTCAGCCTGTGGCGGCATTTCCCGGAGCAGGACCAGACTGCCGATGACCTGGCGAAGGTGACGATCGACTGGCAGAACGAATGGGGCTGGGATTTCGTCAAGTTCATGCCGCCGGGCGATTACGCCACGATCGACTGGGGCGCCGAGACGAAGTTCACCGGCGCAGATGGCGGGAACCGCACCACGACGAAGCCGGCGATCGCCAGTGTCGATCAGTGGGAGTCGCTCGAGCCGATCAGCGTCACATCCGGCTTCAATGGAATGGTGCTCGAAGCGCTGCGCAAGGCGCGGGCCGGCATCGACCCCGAAGTTCCGTTCCTGCAGACGATCTTCAGCCCGCTCACGATTGCCCAGAAGATGACCGACGGCCAGATCGTCGACCAGCTCCGGTCACATCCAGAGACGGTTCACGCCGCGCTCAAGGTGATCACTCAGGTGACGAAGGAGATGGTCACCGCGTCCTACGAGGCGGGAGCCGACGGCATCTTCTTCGCGTCGCAACTGACCACGCGGGATGTCGCGACCGAGGAGGAGTACCGCGCGTTCGGCGTGCCGTACGATCTCGAGGTGCTGGCGGCGTCACGGCAGGCGCAACAGGACGGCATCATCTTCTTCCACACGCACGGCGACGACCCGATGCTGAACATCGCTGCTGAATACGATGCCGATATCATCAACTGGCACGACCGACTGACCGGGCCGTCGCTGCGCGACGGATACCAGATCGTCAACAAGGCGGTCGCCGGCGGCATCAACGAGCAGTCCATCGTGGGTGATTCACTCGAGGAGGTCGCCGCCGAGGCTCGCGACGCGATCGCGTCGATGAACGGCCGGCACGTTCTCGTGACGCCAGGATGCGTCATTCGCTACGCGACGCCGGTCGATCGGATTCGCGCCGTCGCCGATGCGGTTCGTGAAGGCACGTCCTGATCGATCTCCTTGTCGATACGGGCGAATAGGGTGAGACTCTAGGGAACATGGTGGCCGATCCCAACGTCGTGAGCGGTCTGGTCAATCCAGTGCGGTGCGATGGAGCGCTGGTCTGGTTGTGGGCTACCGGCAGGTGAGCTGGTTGGCCGAAGCGCATGAAGGGCAGGTCGAACGATGGCAGAATCAACGAAGTTGACGCGACGAAGTGTGCTGGCGGGGGCCGGCGCGGCAGTTGCAGGCGCTGCGGTCGCGGGGGGCGCGAGCGCGAAGGCGTCGAAGGTCTACTCGGCTCCGGCGCTGATTCAGGAAAAGAAGGTCATCCCGTTTTTCACCGTTGAGAATGACCCTGACTCGCTGGCGTTCTATGAGGAGACCGAGCGTCAGTTCCAGGAGCAGGTCGATCCCAACGTTGAGATCGAGGTGAGCGTCTATCAGGACGAGAACATCCTTCAGTTCGTCGGGACGGCCTTCGAGACCGGCACCGATCTTGGCATCTTCTCGTCGTTCAACTCGCAGATCCGCACCTGGGTGGAGCAGGGGTACCTGCTGGAGCTCGATTCGATCGTCGAGAGCATCGGTGAGGACGACTTCCTGCCGGGCACTCGCACCGTGATCGACGGGCACGACTACGTGATGCCCGCCCAGGCCAACGCCTCGGCCATCTGGGCTCGCACTGACCTGCTCGAAGCCGAAGGTCTCGATCTCCCGACGACCTTCGAGGAGCTGATCGGCGCGCTCGAGACGCTGAACGGCAAGGACGGCATTGTCGGCATCTCCACCGGCGTCGGCAACGTGCCCAACCTGACCACGCAGTTCTACTCGCCGTACCTCTACCAGTCCGGGTGGGACTGGTTCGACGCGCAGGGGAACCTGACCTTCGACCAGCCGGCCGTGCTGGAGAGCATCGAGCGATTCTCACAGGTCCTGAGCTTCACCACGCCGAGCCTCTACAACGCGACCTATCCAGACATCTCGAACCTGTTCGGCGCTGGCCGCGCCGCGTTCGCGACCTTCCCCGGTCGCCTCGGCGTGAACGTTGCCAGGAACGATCCGGAACTGGCGGAGAACATCACCGTCATGCCGATTCCGGCCGGGCCGTTCATGACCCAGCAGCTCCACTTCGGTGGCGGCTCTCCGTTCTCGATCTACGCCGAAACCGCCCACCCGGAGGAGGCCAAGGCGTTCCTCGAGTTCATGTTCACCGGCGAGCGGCTGCTGGCACACTCGATGACGGTGCCGGGCCACATCCTGCCGCCGCTTGAGTCGGTGCGGGCGATGGTCCCCGAGTACGAGTCGGAGTTCATGGAGAAGCACGGCGACTGGGTGATCACGCTCAACGACCTCGTGCCACAGGCGTTCCAGCCGAGCACCAGCATGGGCTCCGTCTCCAATGAGGAGTTCCATGGCAAGCTCAGCAACGTCTGCCCGTGGGCCTCGCAGATTTGGGACACCGACCCGGTCGACGGCCGCATGTTCCAGCAGATCATGATCGAGGGCGTGGATCCCGAGCAGGCGTGGACCGAAGCCATCGACACGCTGACCACCATCCGCGAGGAGTGGTTGGCCGAGAACCCGGATTGGGAGCCAAGCGCCCCGGCGACGCCGGCGAGCTAAGGGCGATCCCGCTACCAAATCACCCGATCGCGGATGCCATGTGCCTGCGATCGGGTGAACCCCACTACGACCCGACCGGTTCTCGCGTCGGGTCGCGTGTCGCGAAGGGCTGGCCGGCGGACGCTACGCGCCTGCGATTGCCAGTGCCTTGGAGGGCCACGACGTGAATTCTCGAGAGCGCGTGCGGGCGGCTATCGCAGGAGATGCGGTTGATCGCGTGCCCGTGAGCGCATGGCGTCACTTTCCCGAACAAGACCAAACGGCCGAGGAGCTGGCCCAGCACACCGTTGCGTGGCATGAGCGGTGGCGATGGGATTTCGAGAAGTTCATGCCACCGGGTGACTACGCCACGATCGATTGGGGCGCGGTTACCGAGTTCACCGGCGCGGCCGTCGGCAACAGGACGACCGTCAAGCCGGTGATTGAGTCGATCGATGACTGGTCGACCCTTGCGCCACTCGATGTCCGACGCGGATTCAACGGCATGGTGCTCGAGGCCTTGCGGATCTCCCGCGAGGGGATCGATCCCGACGTGCCGTTGCTGCAGACGATCTTCAGCCCGCTCACCATTGCCCAGAAGCTGGCCAACGGGAACATCGTCGATCACCTGCGGGCTCGACCCGAGGTCGTCCACACGGCCCTCGAAGTGATTACCGAGATCACGTCCGACATGGTCCAGGCGTCATACGAATCGGGTGCCGACGGTGTCTTCTTCGCATCTCAGCTCACCACTGCCGACGTGATGACCGAGGATGAGTATCGTGCCTTCGGCGTGCCGTATGACATGGGGGTGCTCCAGGCGTCGCGCGCGGCCCGCCCGGATGGAATCATCTTCTTCCACACACATGGCGATGCTCCCATGCTGGAACTTGCGGCGGAGTATCCGGTGGATATTCTCAACTGGCATGACCGTCTCAGCGGACCGTCGCTCAGCGACGGCTACCGGGTTGTCAACAAGGCGATAGCCGGCGGCATCAACCAGGTTGACATTCTGGAGGACTCGGCGCACAAGGTCGCAGCGGATGCGCGCGATGCGATAGCGTCCATGAACGGGCGCCACCTGCTGGTGACGCCAGGTTGTGTGATCCGGTACGCCACCCCCGAAGACCGCATTCAGGCAATTGTGGAAGCGGTGCGAAGCGAGTAGGCGCACGCAGCTCCACGTGGCGCGTAGTTTTGAGGCGCCATCGTGGAGAACCTGCGAGGATAGCCGGAGGAGTCTCCGGTCGCCGAGCAAGAAGGACCATCACCATGACAACGTCAATTGACTCGCCAGCACCTGCCACGTCGACCAGCCTGAGCCGAAGGGCGCTGATCGCCGGCGGCGGCGCGGCGCTGGCTGGCGCAGCCCTTCCGGGGGCCGCGTCGGCGAAGTCATCGACGCATTTCGCCGCGCCTGCGGTGATCCAGGATCGGATCACGATTCCGTTGTTCACCACGGAAAACGATCCTGACACCATGGCGTTTTACGAGAACACCCTGCGACAGTTCCAGGAAGAGGTCGATCCCAACGTCGAGTTGGAAATCACGGTCTACCAGGACGAAAACATCCTCCAGTATCTCACCACGGCCTTCGAGACCGGCACCGACCTCGGGATTTTCGCTGCTCCACCTGCTCATGTGGAGGAGTGGGCCAAGCTCGGATATCTGCTGTCGCTGACCGAATCGGTCCAGAATATCGGCGAAGACGATTTTCTGGCCGGCACGCGAATCGTGGTTGATGGCGAAGATTACGCGCTGCCTGGCCAGTCGAACGCATCGGCCCTCTGGGCGCGCACGGACTTGCTGGAAGCGGAGGGCCTGAACCCGCCGACGACCTATGACGAGTTCGTCGAGGCGCTCGAGGCGCTGCACGGCAAGGATGGCCTGGTCGGCATTGCCACCGGTGTTGGCAACGTCCCCGCGCTCACGCTCCAGTACTTCTCGCCGTACCTGTTCCAGTCGGGATGGGACTTTTTCGATCCGCAGGGGAACCTTACCTTCGACCAGCCTGATGTCCTGGAGGCGGTGAAGCGGTTCGCAAAGGTGCTCGAGTACACGACGCCGAGTTTCTACAACGTCACCTACCCGGACATCCTGAACCTGTTCGCGTCGGGTCGCGCCGTGTTCGGGACGTTCCCCGGCCGCATGGGCGTGGCGGTGGCGGACAACGCGCCGGATATCGCCGAGCACGTCACCGTGGTTCCCGTTCCCGGCGGCCCCTTCATGACCGGCGAGCTGACATTCGGCGGGTCCCAGCCCTTCTGCGTCTACGGTGAAACGGCGCATCCGGAGGAAACCCGGGCCTTCCTCGAATTCATGCTGACCGGCGAGCGCCTTCTGGAGCTGTCGATGACGGTTCCGGGACACCTCCTGCCGCCACTTGAGTCGGTTCGGGAGCTGGTGCCGGGGTACGAGTCGGAGTACATGGAGAAGTACGGCGACTGGGTGATCAAGCTCAACGAGCTGACACCCAACGCGATGAGCTCGCAACTGAGCATGGGGTCGGTGACGAACCATCAGTACGAGGGCAAGTTGTCCAACGTCTGCCCATGGGGCGCGCAGATCTGGAATACGAGCCCGATCGACGGTCACATGTTCCAGCAAATCATGATCGAGGGCATGGACCCCGAACAGGCCTGGACCGACGCGAATGCCTCGCTGGCCACGATCCGGGAGGAGTGGCTGGCCGAGAATCCGGACTGGGAGCCGAGCATCCCGGCGACCCCGGAGAGCTAGTTCGCGCTTTGATTGATTGAACGCGCGTCGCGGGGAAGATACCGTTGTGACCATCTTCTCCGCGACAACGAGGCGCCATAACCAGTAGAGTGAGTACACGCACCATGGTCCGAGACGGCAGCGCAACTGCGACAACCCAAAACGCAATCGGTCCGGTCGAATACGCGCAGCCGGATCGCTGGGCCAGCGTGTCTCGCGCCCTCGGACGCGCCGGTCAGTATGTGCTGATGGTCGTGCTCGTGCTGCTCATGTCGGCGCCGCTGTTCTGGATGTTCATCTCGTCGATGAAGCCGGACAGCGAATCGATGGCGTACCCACCGACGATCCTGCCGGAAACCTGGACCTTCGAGGCCTATCAGAATCTCTTTACCGTCTCCGCATTCGGCACCTACCTGCGCAACAGCATCATCGTCGCGTCGATCTCCACCGTCGGCGTGATCGCGATCGCGCTTTGCGCGGCCTACGCGTTGAGCCGGTTCAACTTCCCGTTGTTGCGCGGCCTTGGCGAGATCTCGCTGTTCGCCTACATGATTCCGCCCATCCTGCTGCTCGTGCCGATCGCCCGGATCGTCAGCAATCTCGGGCTTGCGAACAACCTCGCGGCGCTGACGCTGATCTATACCGCCTCGCAGCTGCCATTTGGTCTGTGGATCCTGCGATCGTACGTCAATGGCATCGCGATCGACCTCGAACAAGCCGCGATGGTCGATGGCGCAACGCGGTTCATGGCGTTCCGGCACGTCGTGATTCCGCAAACATGGCCCGGCATCATTTCCACCGCGGTGTTCACGTTCAATGCCAGCTGGAGTGAGTACCTGTTCGCTTCGACCCTGATGACGTCGCCCAGCCGGGTCACACTCAGTCCAGGATTGACCCTGCTGCTCAACCAGACTGGCGTCTATTCGTGGGCCATGCTGATGGCCGGATCGGTCGTTGTGGTGTTGCCAGTGATTCTCCTCTTTATCGTCGCGCAGAAGCGACTCGTGTCCGGGATGGGCGAAGGAGCGCTGAAGGGATGAGCGACAGCAGCCTTTCGCGGCAACCCGCGCGAGTCACCGAGGCGCCCGTGCAGGGCGGTATCAGCGACCGCACGCTTGCGTTGCTGCTTGTGGTGCCGGCGGCCATCCTGCTGCTGGTGTTCTCTGTCTACCCGTTCGTGCAGGCCGGGATCGACAGCTTTTATCGCATCCCGCTCGGCGGTGGGGTGAAGCAGGCGGTTGGCTGGGACAACTACCGGGCCGTGTTCCAGGACCAGTCGATGCGAGATGCCTTCTACCGCTCTGTGTGGTGGACGGTCGCCAACATCGTGATCCAGGCGCTGCTGGGACTGGTCATCGCGCTGGTGCTCAACCAGCGGTTGCGCGGCCGGGGACTGGCGCGCGGACTGAGCCTGTTCCCGTACATGGTGCCGGCGGTTTCCGTGGCGATGGTGTTCCGGTACACGTTCAACGACATCACCGGCATCGCCAGCTACCTGATGCAAAAGATGCCGTGGCTGGGGAGTCCGCCGCTCTTCCTCGCCGATCCCGACATCGTGATGTGGACCGTCATCGCGGTGAACTGCTGGAAATACACGCCGTTCATCACCATCGTGCTGCTGGCGCGCCTGCAAACGGTGCCGAACGATCTCTACGAGGCGGCGAAGATCGACGGCGCCTCGCCGTGGCAGACCTTCCGCGACATCACCTTCCCGTGGCTGCGGCCGGTCTTCCTGATCGCGCTGCTGCTGCGCACCATTTGGACGATCAACGATTTCGACGTGATCTACCTGCTCGCGTTCGGCGGGCCGTTGAACGCGACGACAACGCTGCCGGTCAAGATTCGCGAGCTCGCCTTCGGGCAGCAGGACCTCGGCCTGGCATCCGCGCTCGCGGTGGTGATGGCCCTCTTCATCGCGGTTATCTCGTTCATCTACCTGCGCTTCTACCAGCGCTCGGAGGAGCAATTGGCGTAGCAGGCGCGTGCAGGTACTTTTGCAAGTCGGGGCTGTGAAGCCCATTCACCAGGGATCCAAACCAATGAGCCGACAATGGGTGACCGATGCCGTTCGCGCCATTGACCGCGATTTCCGCAGGTCTGCCGACACACACCTCGTGCCGGTGCCGATACCCGGCGCGCCGGGGGTGACGATCTACCTCAAGGACGAGTCGACCCACCTCACCGGCAGCCTCAAGCACCGGCTGGCGCGCTCCCTGATCCTGCACGGCCTGTGTGACGGCAAGATCCACGAGGGCACCACGCTGGTCGAGGCGTCGTCGGGCAGCACCGCTGTCTCGGAAGCCTACTTTGCGCGCTTGCTCGGCTTGCCGTTCATCGCCGTGATGCCGGCCGGCACGTCGGCCGAAAAGGTCCGGCAAATCGAGTTCTACGGCGGCACCTGCCACTTCGTCGACAACCCGGCCGATGTCTACGCCGAGGCCGAGCGCCTTACCGAGGGGTGTACCGGCCACAACCTCGACCAGTTCACCAATGCCGCTCAGGCGACCGACTGGCGCGGCAACAACAACATCGCCGAATCGATCTTTGAGCAGATGGCGAATGAGTCGTATCCCGAGCCGCGGTGGATCGTCGTCGGGGCGGGTACCGGCGGAACCTCGGCCACGATCGGCCGCTACATCCGCTACCGCGGGTTCGACTCGGAGCTGTGTGTGGTCGATCCGCCGACCTCGGTCTTTTATGACTTCTACCAAACGGGCAAGGATACGCGCCTGGAAGACGGCGCCGCCTCCGGTATCGAGGGGATCGGCCGGCCACGGGTGGAGCCATCGTTCATCCCCGAAGTGATCGACCGGATGATCCAGGTCGACAACACAGCCTCCTATGCGGCGATGCACTTTCTTGCCGAGGTGACTGGGCGCAAGTACGGTGGATCGACCGGGACCAACCTGTTCGGTGTGTTCCAGCTCGCGGCGGAGATGGTCGCGGCGGGCGAGCAGGGCTCGATCGTGACGCTGGCCTGCGATCCGGGAGATCGCTATCTCACCACCTACTACGATGATGGCTGGCTGCGGGAAAACGGCCACGACATCGAGCCGATTCTGGAGAGAATGCGCGCGTTCTACACCACTGGCACGTGGTGAACGTGAGGTCCTGAGCCTCACCGGTGCAGCGCCTTCACGTGCCCGGCTGCTGCTCCGCTACACTGAGGGAGATGGCCGCCGCGATGGGGCCCTCCGCACTGCGCGTATCAGGATCGGACCATGCAACCTCGAAACCAACGGGCCACGCCCGTGACGCCGGTGTCCGTGTCGGAGGCGCACTGCTCGCCGGCCGACGTTCGGCGTATTCTCCACGGCACGCCGTTCTTTCGCGACCTCCCGATCGAAGAGATTCCAACGGTCGCTGCCGTCTTTCGCCAGCGACACTATGCCGCTGGCGACCCGATCTACCATGCCGGGGACGACGCGACACGCTTGCTGATCGTCGCTGCCGGGACGGTCCGGATCGTTCGGCCGACGATCGATGGACAGGACGTGCTGCTCGATTTCGCATCGCCCGGCACGGTTTTCGGCAGCCTGCAGGTCCTCGGTGATGCCACCTACACCGACGATGCCACCGCGCTGACCGGCAGCTGCATTCTCCAGGCGACGCCTGAGGCGTTCCAGTCATTGCTGGCGCGGTACCCGGCCGCGGCGATGGCGACCCTGGAGTTCGTCTCCGAGCGGCTGCGTGAGGCGCACGGCACCATCGAGGGGCTGAGCGCGCACCCGGTGCCGCGTCGGGTCGCAGCCACGCTGATCAAGCTGGCCGATCGTGTCGGCAGGGAGCGGGAGGGGGACGTGCTGATCGATATGCCGCTCTCCCGTCAGGACCTGGCCGACATGACGGGGGCCACGGTTGAGACGGCGAGTCGCGTGATGAGCGACCTGAAGGGGCGGGGGATCGTCGATAGCGGTCGCCGCTGGGCGTCGATAGTGGATCGTGAGGCGCTGGAGCGCATCGCCGCCGGCGAGGTCGAAGACTGACGCCATTGCCCAACGCAAGATGAAATCGAATGGTACTCCGCCTCGTGGTCCGCTCCACGGGGCGGTTTTTGTGATTCATGCGGTTGATTGATCCAGATCAAGGTACGTCCTGCCCCTCGCCCATAGGATGGAATCACAAGGCAGGACGTTTCGATCGCACATCCAGAAAGGATCAGATGACATGAGCAAGACCACCACACTCCGGAGCCAGGAGCTGAGCTGCCCGAGCTGTGTTTCGAAGATCGAGAAGGAGCTCGAGCGGGTAGACGGCGTCGAGAAGGTCGACGTACGGTACAACTCCGGCCGCATTATCATCGAGCACGATCCATCGCGAGCCGCCACCGACGCCTTGATTCAGGCGGTCGGTCGAGCGGGCTACGTGGCGAAAGCGAGCGCGTTCTGATGAGCACCATCCGGGATCTGTGGCGCGATCCGACATCGCGCCGAAAATGGCTGGCGACCGCCAGCGGCGTGCTGCTGGCGGTCGGGTTCGCGGCGGGATACAGCGAAGCCCTTGCGGGACTCCAGTACCCGTTCCTGCTCGCCGCGGCGATCATCGCCGGGTCGGATATCGCGCTTCGTGCCGTCGCATCGGCACGGCGGAAACAGGTGACGATCGAGCAGCTCGTCACGATCGCGGCCGTCGGCGCGATTGCCATCGGCGAGGTGTGGGAGGCGGCCGCGGTCACATTCCTGTTCATCTTCGGCGCCTGGCTCGAGGCACGAACGATGGCGCGCACCCGCCAGGCACTGGCGGGGCTGCTCGATCTCGCACCCGAGGTCGCGCTGGTAATCCGCGACGGCGAGACGCGGGAGATCGACCCGGCCGACGTGCTCCTGGGCGAGACGGTGCTCGTCCAGCCGGGCGGGCGGGTGCCCGTCGACGGCATCGTGCGCAAGGGGCGGTCGGTGGTCGATGAGGCGCCGATTACCGGCGAGCCGATCCCGGCCGGCAAGGAGCCGGGCGATCCAGTTTACGCCGGTACGGTCAGCCAGGAAGGCGTGCTCTTCGTCGAGGCGACCGGCGTCGGCGCCGATACGACCCTGGCGCGGGTGATTCACCGCGTCGAGGAGGCGCAGGACGCGAAGGCTCCGGTGCAGCGCACGATAGACCGGTTCGCAAAGTGGTACACGCCTGCCATCATCGTGCTTGCGGTTGTGGCGTGGGGCGTAACCAGCGATATCGCGCTGGCGCTGACGCTGCTGGTGATCGGATGTCCCGGCGCGCTCGTGATCGCGACGCCGGTCGCGTTCGTGGCCGGCATCGGTCGGGCAGCAAATCGCGGCATCCTGATCAAGGGCGGCGAGGATCTCGCCACGGTGGGCAAGGTGACCGCGCTGGCGCTCGACAAGACCGGCACACTCACGGAAGGCCGGCCAGTGTTGACCGATGTGATCGCGCTCCAACCCGCGATGGTGCCGGCTGGGCGACTCGAAGCGGTGGCTGGCGAGGCATCGGATGTGTTGCGGCTGGCGGCGATCGCGGAGATGGGCTCGGCGCACCCGCTGGCGCGGCCGATCATCGCTGCCGCATCGGCGCGCCAGGATGCGCCAATTCCGCATCCGGATGCGGGCGAGGCGGTGCCAGGGCTGGGCGTGTGGGCAACCTGGCAGGGACGCGAGATCGGCGTGGGGACGCCGGAGCTGCTGGAGACTCGCGGTATCGCGCTCACACCCGAGGCGTTTGACACGCTGGGGCGTTTGCGCGGCGAGGGCAAGACGGCCATGCTGGTTGCCGTCGATGGCGAGGTGGCTGGCGTGATCGCGGTCGCTGATCGGGCGCGGGAGGACGTGCACCTGCTGCGTGACCAGCTCGATCGGGCGGGAGTGCGGCGGGTGGCGATGCTGACCGGCGACAACCCGGTCACGGCGCGGCACATCGCCGGCAGGGCAGGGATCGAGGAGGTGCACGCGAACCTGCTGCCGGATGACAAGCTGGCGTGGATTCGCAATGCACAGGAGGCTGGCGACGTGGTCGCGATGGTCGGTGACGGCATCAACGACGCGCCGGCCCTGGCGGCCGCCGATGTCGGCATCGCGATGGGCGCGGCCGGCAGCGACATAGCGCTGGAGACGGCCGACGTGGCGCTGATGACCGACGACCTGTCGCGCATCCCGGAGGCGCTGCGGATCTCGCGGGCAACGGTGCGGGTGATTCGCCAGAACCTCGTGATCTCGCTGGGGACGGTTGCGGCGCTGCTGGCGGGGGTGATGCTGGGCGAGGTGAACATGGCCGG
>CBFGRG010000027.1:0-13495 GCA_965651105.1 uncultured bacterium
GTATTTGGTCGGCGATCGCGCTGGCGTGTGGCGTCCTCTTCCGGCTGGTCGACCTCGGCGCATTCGGGCTGACACCGTCGGAGGGCGCTTACGCCTTCCAGGGCTGGGCGGCGTTCAGGGGCGAGGGCACCTACGGTCCCAACGGACTGCCGGAGATCAGCCCGCTGGTGCAGCTCGCGGAGGCGGTCGCCTTCTTCCTCGGCGGCGCCACCGATATCGTTGCGCGGCTCGCACCGGTCGCGGCCGGCATCGGCACCCTGCTGCTGGTGTTCGCCCTCGGCTCGACCATGCGCCCCAGCGCCCGCGTCGGGATGCTGTTCTCGATCGGCCTGTCGCCCTCGCTGGTCTACTTTTCGCGCACCATCGATCCCGCAATCTTCATCGCCTTCTTCACGATGCTCCTCATTGTGGCGATCGCCCGGGCATCGACGGCCGAATCGGCGGCCCGTCTTTCGGGCTGGGCGGTGGTTGCAGGATTCGCCATCGGCGGGCTGATCGCCAGCGGCCCGGCCGCGATCTCCGCAATCCTTGCCGGCGCGATCGCAATCACCGTCTCGGCAGTAGCGTCCTCCACCCAGGCACGGCCGGATGCGCTTGGTCTCGGTGCTCGCCGCATCTCCGCCGAGCCCGCCGCGCTCGTCCTGCTTGTCGGCGCGATCGTGGTGACGGTGCTGGTGGTGTTCACTCGCCTGTTCTCCGATTTCGGGGCTCTGGCCGGGGTGCTCGACACCTTCGAGGAGTGGGCGCGCATCCTCGGCACCCGACCGACCACCACCCCAACCCAGTTCTTCTTCTGGGCGACCCTGCTCTACGAGCTGGTCGGGGTCGCGCTGATGCTCGTTGCCCTGCTGGGCTCGCCGGTCACCCCCTCGCCAAGGGGGCTGCCGGTGCTGCGCGGCTCGACCTTCGCGACATGGTTCGGCGTCGCCCTGGTGCTCCAGAGCCTCTCCTCTGGGCGGGCGCCGGAACAATTCACCCTGGTCTCGCTGCCGTTGATGGTGGCCGCCGGCCTCGGCCTCGGCTACCTGCTGGAGCGCGTCGAGCACTATCGCCTGCTGTCGTCGCTGGCGAGCCTGCTCCCGCTGGCGGTGATGGCGCTGACGATTGGCGTGATCGCCATCCTCATGGTCGTCGCCCGCGCCAACGATGACACCGCGACGGAGACGGCGCCGATCCAGGCGGTGGTCATCATCCTGCTGCTGGTGATCGTGCCCTTCTCGCTGATGCTCGCACGGGCGATGATGCAGGAGGGCGAGCACACGCATGCCATCGGCTGGTCGGCCCTGCTGGTGCTGGTAGTGCTGCTCGGTATCTTCGGCGTTCGCAGCGCCTCGATGCTGGCGTTCGAGCGCAGCGACCGAGGCACGGAGATGCTCGCGCAGGAGACGAGTACGCCCGGGGTCACCGCGTTTGTCGACCAGGTCATCCGCCTCTCGCGCGATCTCTCCGTGGGCGAGGCGACGCCGGCCGATCCTACCGCGCGCTTCAATCTTTCCATCGCGGTGTCGCCCGACATCGCCGATCCCTACCGGTGGTATTTCCGCGACTTCCCCGATGTCCGCGTGACCACCGCCGCGGGCTGGTCCGACGCCGACGTCGTGATCGCGCCAACGCCGGAGTCGATGGCCGAGCAGGGGTTCCTCGTCCAATCGAGAGCGCAATTCAACCGGGTGCCGCCGGCATACGAGGGCCTCGAGTCAGGGGACATCCTTTCGCGAATCGTGTCGCCGTCGGAATGGTACGCGGGCATCCGGTTCCTGCTCTTCCGCGACTCGATCGCCGTGCCCCCGGCACAGCAGGTGGCGATCGGCTACACACCAGAGCTCAGCAACCAGATCAACCCGTCCCTCGGCCCGTTCAACCTGGGCGACAGTCCGGGCCGTGGCTCGGCGCTCGGTCAGTTCAACCACCCAGCCGGAATCGGTCACACCGCCGACGGCAACGTGATCTTCGTCGTCGACAGCAACAACCTGCGGGTCGAGCGATTCTCCGGCGACGGCGAGTTCATCGGCGTCTGGAACGGCGAGACCGACCCCAACCTCTCCTTCGCCGAGGCGTTCGACATGGGACCGACCGGCATCGCCGTGAGCGACGAAGATCTCGTCTTCATCGCCGATACCTGGAACCATCGCATCGTCGTGGTCGATCGCAGCGGCACCTTTGTGCGCGAGATCGGCCAGCGTGGCGGTCAGACCGATATCGGCGACAATCCCGACCCCACCGTCGAGACCGGCCGCTTCTTCGGACCACGCGGGATCGCGATCGACGACGGCGAGATCTTCGTCACGGACACCGGCAACGAGCGCGTCCAGGTCTTCGCCAGCGACGGCACCTTCCTGCGAGCGTTCGGCGGCTACGGCTCGGAGCCGGGCAAGCTGCTGGAGCCGGTCGGCATCGCCATCGGCCCGGACGGCCGCGTTTACGTTGCCGACTCGGGCAACGCGCGGCTCAGCATCTTCGAGCGCGACGGCACTCCGGTGACCCAGATACCGGTGTCATCCTGGGAAGGCCAGGTGACGCTGGAGAACTACCTGGCGTTCGGACCAGACGCCCTGCTGTACATGACGGCTCCGGATGCGGGCGTGGTGGAGGTATTCGATCCAGTCAGCGGCCAGATCGTGCTGTCGACCCGGGGGCCGGTTGATTCGCCGATGGAGATGCCGGTCGGCATCACCGTCATGCCAACCGGCGAGGTACTCGTGACCGATATTGGGCTCAGCGACGTCGTGCGCTTCACGCCAGAGGTTCCGGGAGGCGGCGCGGCCACGCCGGCTGCCTCCCCCATTGCGACTCCCGCCACCGGCACCCCGGACGCGGCCGGGTAGCGTGCAACCCGTGGACCCTCTCTCTCCGAAGACCCGGATTTCGGTATCCGCGTGAGCGGGAAGACTCGATCGAACCTGGGGGAGCAGCCGCTGAATAGATAGTCTCGCGCTGCGAATGCGCGGGGCTGCCTTGCAGAAGGAATCGACGGGCGGTTTGCGCGAAACCCATTTGGAGACCGCAGCCCGGGTCTGCCGGAGTGTCGCGCGGATCGGCTGCTGAACTACCCGTCGAAGGGGATCAACTCGGTGCTCACTTCGCCGGGGACGGCAAGATCGAGCATGCCCTCCGCCGCCGACAGGATCGTCGACAACATCTGGTCGGCGTGTGGGGCCGATGTCGACACGACCACGATCCCGATCGTCGCCACCCGAATATCGTCCAGGTCTTCGATCTCGGCCACGGCCGCGTTGAACCGGTTCTGCAGCCGGCGAATCACCGACTTGACCTCGCCGCGCTTCTCCTTCAGTGACGTCGCCCCTTCGAGGTAGAGCGTCAGGCGCGCCCGCCCGATCCAGGCCGTCATGTCGACGGCCCGTTCACCTGAAGTCGCACCCGGCCCGCGTTGGCGTCGTGACTCCACTCCAGCTCGCAACCGAGCGCCTCGACAAGGTGCTGGCAGACGACCAGCATCGGCCGGAACGCCGTCGCCGGTACCCCAAGCTGCCCAACCAGGTCGGCATCCGGAAGTCCATCGAGCTCAGCGCTCGGGGCGACCTCCTCCGGCTCATACTCGTCAACCACGCCGCCGAGCGCGCGGAAGTTGGTCAGCAGCGCGTCGAGAATCTCGACCGGCGCCCACTCACGCTCGGCGTCCCAGCCACGCAGGAAGGTCTGAGCAATGCCAACCGCCATGCGGTTGAGCGCGGCCGGGTCGTCACTCAATGTATCGAACACGCCGAGCAGCAGCGCCTGGGCGTTGAGCTGGCTCTGCTCCAGCAGCTCCTCGGCGGTGTAATCATCGTGGCCATGCTCGATCTCGCTGCGAAACTCTGGACGGATCGGATCGTTCAGGTCGGACATGCGGCGCTCCTTGCGGCCACGGCCGCCACAGGGGCGGCACTACGGCGTCGGCCAGCCGCCATCGGGGCGGCACTACGGCGCTTCGTCCAGCGCCAGGACCGTCTGCAGCAATGTTGCCACGCCCGCGACGATATCGTCCGGCTCGCTGAGCTCTTCCTCGCAGTGGCTGAGCCCACCCCGGCTCCGCACGAAGATCATCCCGGCCGGTGCCGCGTCAGCCGCGTACTTCGCGTCGTGCCCCGCACCGGACCACAGCCGCAACGCGTCCGGGCCGGCTGCATCCGCGATTGCCCCGACAATGTCCCGATCGAATGGTGTCGGCGCGATCGTCCAGAAGCGATCGATCGCGATCTCGACGCCGCGTCGTTTCGCGATCGTCTCCGCCCGCTCGGTGAAGGCCGCCACCAGCGCATCGAGGCCGTCGTTCTCCATGTGTCGCAGGTCAACGCTCATCTCGACCCGTCCCGGCACGACGTTGACCAGTCCGGGTTCCGGCGCGAGGCGACCAACCGTGCCGACCACCGGCGCTCCGGCCTCGATCGCCAGTGCCTCGACCATCGTGATGATCTCGGCTGCCGCCGCCAGCGCGTCTCGACGCAGCGACATCGGGCTGGGGCCGGCGTGGTCGGCCTGACCTTCGATCACGACGTTGATCCACGTGATGCCAAGAATGCCCTCGACGATGCCGACCGCGACACCGGCGTCGTCCATCACCGGACCCTGCTCGATATGCAGCTCGAGGTACGCCGCGCCCGGTTTCGGGCGATTGGCGATGTCGCCACGCTCGCCGATCGCATCGAGCGCGTCGCCGAAGCGGACCCCCTCGAGGTCGGTGCGATCGTCAGCCCAGGTCCGCGCAAAGACGCCATAGGCGACACCGGAGCCCATCATCGCCGGCTCGAAGCGAACGCCTTCCTCGTTGGTCCAGTCGATCACCTCGATCGGATGCCGCGTGACGTACCTGGCGGCTTCCAGCGCCCGCAGCACCTCCAGGCCACCAAGCACGCCGAGTGCGCCGTCGAATCGGCCGCCGTTGCGGACCGAGTCGAGGTGCGAGCCGATCTGGATCGGCGGCAAATCTTCCCGACCGGGACGCCGCGCGATGATGTTGCCGACGTCGTCGACCGTGATGATCGCGCCGACCGCGGCAACGTCTGCACGGAACCGGTCGCGGACAACGCGATCCTCCTCGCTCAACGCGAGCCGCGTGACGCCGCCGCCCGGCGTCGCACCGATCGTGGCGTAGTCGTCAATCGAGGCGAGCAACCGCTCGCGATCGACCGTTGGGCGTAGCGGCATCGAGTGGGCCTCCATTTCGCCGACCTGCGGGCGGCCAGGCGGAAATGACGTGGATCATTGCGGCGCGGCGTAACCGCTCGCCCTACCCCATCACCACCAGGTCGCGGGTGCACTCGTTGAGCCGCCGGCCGCCGTCTGCGGTACAGACGACTGCGTCCTCGACCCGGATGCCGAAGCGCCCCTCCAGGTAGATGCCCGGCTCGTCGCTGAACACCATCCCCTCTTCCAGTGGCAGGTCGTTGCCCTCGACCAGGTACGGCTCCTCGTGGACCTCCAGGCCCAGCCCGTGCCCGACCCGGTGCAGGAAGGCCTCGCCGTAGCCGGCGTCGGAGATGATCTTCCGCGCGACCCGGTCGAGCTGCTGGCACTCGACGCCCGGCTTCACCGCCTCCAGCGTCTTCTGGTTCGCCTCGCGCACAATGTCGTAGACCTTGCGGTACTCGTCGCTCGGCTCGCCCACGTGGACCGTGCGGGTGATATCGGAGAAGTACCCACGAACGGGCCCGCCCCAGTCGAATACAACGCTGTCGCCCTCCTGGATCACCCGCTGGCCGGTGCTGTAGTGGGGTGCGGCCGAGTTCGGCCCGCTGGCGCAGATGCCCCAGCATGGACCGGTCCCCTGGGCCATCGTCAGCTCGATCAACCGGTCCAGCGCCTGCCGTTCGGTCTTGCCGGCGAGCGTCTCCGTCGCGATGAACTGCTCGAAGGCCTTGTCAACATGGCTACCGGCGATTTCCAGCAGCTCGATCTCGATCGGATCCTTGATCATGCGGAGGGGCCGCATGATCGGCCCGGCCTCAACCCACGTTTCCGCCGCCAGGGCGTTCTGCAACCGCAGCAGGAACGCGCTGTAGAGGTGATCGCCAACCCCGATGGCGCCAACCGCATCCGGTACGACGGACGCGACGCTGGCGATGGGGGATTCGTGATCCTCCCACGTCACCATGCGGACCAGATCGGCGGCGTCCCCGACGTTCGGTGCCTCCAGCCGGGGCACCACCAGCGACGGGTCGCCGGAGCGCGGCACCATCAGCAGGTTGAGCCGCTCGCTGACGTGCGCGTCGAAGCCGGTCAGGTAAAACAGGTCTGCCGACGGGCCGAGAAAGAGCCAGTCGACATCCTGCGCGGCGAGCGCCTGCTGGACGCGGTGCAGCCGGTCCTCATAGGTCGATCGGGGAATGGTTGGGATCGTATCGGTTGCCATGGACTACCTCCATTCGATTTGGTCGTTTGGCAGGGCGGCTGGTTACCTTGCGCCGCAGCGACGTCACCCAATGCTGTCACTCTGCACAAAGCGCTCGACCGCGCACGCGGCCGCATTGAGAAATCCTTCGGTACTCGAAGCTTGACTGCCGGTCCGCTGCGCTTCGCGCGGGGACTTCTCGACACGAGGGCTTCGCCCTCGGCTCGGAGTGACGATTGGATTGGGATGCACCACCCATGCCTGCACCCAGGCTCCAGCTCTTCCTCCGCGTCTTCCCCAGTTATCGCCGACACAGGCGGCGGCGTAAAGACACCGTCGCGCCAGTCGCCAGATTATGGTGCGTCATGATAGGCTGAGCAGGGCGCAACCACCGCATTCCCGCTGGCGCACCACGGTCACCGTTGTCGTTGACCGAAATCGGACCCCCAACGAACCCCGAGCCGCCACACCCGCATTCTGGCTCGAGATCCACCATCACAGAAGGAACGAGCGCAGTGACGCAGGCGCATGGTTTCGATGGACTCCGCCCGCAGTACGGGCCGGCCCGCATCGCGATCGATCTCGATGGCGTGCTCACCGAGCACCCCGCCCCGCTGGCCCACGCGGCCAACGCACAGTTCGGCGTGGATCTCCCCGAGCGCGCGTTTGTCGACTCGGCCGGGCTCAACGTGCCGAACGAAATTCGCGATTGGGTGTATGGACCCGATGGCCCGGCTTCATCGCTTCGTCCCGCCGAGGGCGCGCAGGAGTTCCTCCGCAAGACGATCCAGATTGTCGGTGAGGGCAACGCCCTGATCCTCACCGCTCGCCCCGAATCGGCGGCAACAATGACCGTCTCGTGGCTGAAGCGCAACGGCTTCCCGAGCGTCAACGTGCTGTTTGCCGACGACAAGATGACGCTCGCTCGCCGGCAGGGATGCACCTACGCCGTCGAAGACAGCGAGCGGCACGCCGGCAACTACGCCGCCGGCGGCATCCGCTGCTTCCTGATCAACCGCGAAGGAAGCCACACTGCCGATCTCGACAGCGCGATCCGCCCGGTGACGTCGTTCACCCAAATTCTCGATGAGCTGAGCGACATCGCTCGCGCGACAGCGCGCCGGGAGGCGATTGCCGAGGGGCTGCCGCCGGTCGCCGACGGTCTCGACGCGGCCCGGCCGCGGGTTGTCGTGAGCGATGCCATCCATCCCCTCGCCCGCGCCGAGCTCGAAGCCGAGGCCGATGTCGTCGATGTCGACGGCACCGACCTGACGGCCCTGCTTGCCGTGTTACCCGGCGCCGACGCGCTCGTCGTCCGCAGTGAGACCCAGGTGACGCCGGAAGTGCTTGCCGCCGGGCCGAAACTGCGCGTCGTCGCCCGAGCCGGGGTTGGGGTCGACAACATCGACCTCGACGCCGCCACCCGCGCCGGCGTGCTGGTGCTGAACGCGCCCGGCGCCAACGCCTATTCCGCCGCCGAGCACACCATCGCCCTGCTGCTTGCCCTGACCCGGCAAATCCCGCTCGCCGATTCCGCCACCAGGGCCGGCGATTGGCCACGCAAGCAGATTCGCCCGCTCGACCTGCGCGGTCGCACCGTCGGCATCGTCGGGCTGGGCCGCGTTGGCGGGCTCGTCGCGAAGCGCCTCGCCGCGTTCGAGATGCGCGTCATCGCCTACGACCCGTTCATCCCCGAATCGCGCTTCGATCAGCTCGACGTCGAGTCGGTGCCGCTGGAAACGATCTGGAACCAGTCCGACATCGTCACCTTCCATGTGCCATCGACAGACGCGACCCAGCACATGCTCAACAGCGAGACGATCCCGCTGCTCAAGCCCGGCGCGATCGTCATCAACGCCGCCCGGGGCGACGTCGTCGACCAGGACGCGCTGGCGGATGCCCTGCGCAGCGGTCACATCTCCCGGGCGGCGGTCGACGTCTTCCCGCACGAGCCCTGCCGCGAGAGTCCGCTGTTCGAGTTGCCGAACACCGTCATCACACCCCACACCGGGGGGTCCAGCGCCGAGGCGCTCGAAGCGGTCGGCCGGGTGATCAGCAGCACCACACTTGCCGCCCTGCGGGGCGAATCGGTGCCGAACGGGGTCAACCTGCCCAGCGCCCAGCTCAACGCGCCGGAGCTGCGACGTCTCTCGACCGTCGCCACTGCGGCCGGCAAGCTGCTGGCGGTGCTCGCCTCGGACATTCCCTCGCAGTTCGGCATCGCC
Source organism: uncultured bacterium (assembly GCA_965651105.1). Lineage (GTDB taxonomy): Bacteria > Chloroflexota > Chloroflexia > Thermomicrobiales > UBA6265 > JACCVC01. The sequence continues at coordinate 8,554 of CBFGRG010000027.1, forward strand.
ATCCGTGGCCAGGTACCGTCCAGCCTCGCCGAGCTGGTGCTCGGCACGGCGCTGGCCTCGGCCCTGCAGCAATGGCTCGGTCGCCGCGTGACTCCGGTCAACGCCAGGGTGATCGCGCACGAGGTTGGCATCGATGTCGGCATCACGATGGGCGATGACGATCCGGAGCTCATGCCGCGCTTCGTCTTCTCGGCGTCGGGACAGACGAGCCATTCCGTCACCGTGTCGTGGGATCGCACCCGCGCCGGCATCATCGAGGTCGATCGCTTCTCGCTCGACCGGCCGCTGTCCGGGCACGTGCTGATCACGCACCATCATGATCAACCGGGCGTGATCGGCGCCCTCGGCACGATCCTCGGCCGGCACGGCGTGAACATCGCGGGGATGCAGGTTGGCCGCGACGCCCCGCTGGGCGAGGCGTTGATGGTGACCAATGTCGACGAAGAGGTGCCGGCCTCGGCGATGGAGGAAATCCTGGCGGCGGAGGCGGTTCAGGAGGCCTACGTCGTGGCGCTGCCGGCCCTTGAGGATGAGGATCCGATCGAGTTCTCGGCGATCAAGGACGAGCGTCGCTCACCCGTCACTGCGACGTCGTAGCCTTCGGAAACCGGAAATCGACGTGAATGCGGGCCGGCATCGTGCCGGCCCTTACGCTATCCGCCATAACGGCACTCGGAGTCCGAGGGTCTCGGCATCACTCCCCCGCCAGTGCCTGCAACGCGACGGCAGTCTGGTCGTCTCGAGGAGTGAACTGGATGATGAACAAGTAGGGCGCGCCGACCACCTCGCTCACCGTCTCGTCCAACCTGAGCCGGCCCGCGATGGGATGATCGAGTTCCTTCTCGACGGTGGGGAGGAGGAATGGATCGACCGTCTTCCACAGGTCCGCGAACTCCTCGCTCTCCACCTGCATTCGTGCTATCAGGTCCGAGATGCGCTCCCGATAATCCGGCACCCGGCTGAACTGCATCTTCAGCCCCCCGACGAGGTCCTTCACATAGCTCGACCAGTTCACCCAGAGTTTCCTGGCCTCAGGGACGCAGAACATGATCTTCAGGATATTGCGATCGCCTGAGGGCATCTGTGCAAAGTCGGCGAGCACGGCCGCGGCAGCGTCGTTCCAGTAGAGAATGTCGAGGCTGGCATTGACGACAACGGCAGGCCTCGGTTGCGCCATGTCGACGACTGCCCTGACCCGCTGGGGAATGTCGTCATCGCCCGCGTAGTATCCCCCTGGGTCGCTCAGCAGGTTCAGCAGGTAATGGCGATGGACCGGGGACAGGTTCAGCGCCAGGCAGATACGACTGAGGATATTCGGGTTCAGGTTCGGGTAGCGACTGGACTCGATTTGCGCGATGGCCGCTTCGGAAACTCCCGCCAGCTCGGCGAGGTCCGCCTGGGTCAGGTGCGGCACATGGCGCCGTCGTTGAACCAGCGTCGGGAAATCTTCCGGGCGGCACTTCTGGCGCTGCTGACGCACAAAGGATCCGATTGCCGCCTGTTCGAGGTGCTGGACAGTGCTCATTTCCATTCCTTGCACGAATGCACGTCGTGCGAATTGCCAGTAAGAATCCTTTCTGGGATTGGATACGTCAACCCCCTATCCTGAGCACAGCGCCTCACAGGGCTCCAACCAGGCCCGGAAGAAGCCGAACGGCGGAGCGGTGATCGCCAGCTACGGATCGATCACGGCACCCCGGAAAGGCTCGGGCGCTGAACGATACGGTTACATCTCAACCGTCCAGACGTGATGTGGCGCATCCAGCCATGTCACGGAGCGGCAATGCTCATGGAGCACCCAGGCTCCGGGGCACCTGCCCGAAGAGAAACCCCTGATTGCGGTGAGTAGTGCCACCGCGATCAGGGGATTTCTTTCATGCATGCACGCCCTCAGGCACGGCTGGCGGCGATGCGACCCTGCCGCGAGCACGACACGGCGCTCTTCGAGTGCGCCAATCCAGCCGTTCCGGATCGGTGAGGTGTGCCGAGCCTCATGGGATATGTCGCGTCAGTCGTCGGCCCCGGCCGGTACCGCCGCCTCCCCTTCGATCCGCAGGTCCGGCAGCCACCCCAGCCACGACGGCAGGTACCAGTTCCGGTCCCCGATCAGCACCATCACCGACGGCACCAGCACCGAGCGGATCACCGTCGCGTCGATGAACACCGCCACTGCCAGCCCGAACCCGATCTGCTGCAACATCACCATGCCGCCACTCGCAAACGCGCCGAAGACGACCACCATGATCAACGCTGCCCCGGTGATGATCTTCGCCGTCGCCCGCAACCCGACGGCAACCGACTCCCGGTTGCGGCCGGTGATGTCGAAATGCTCGCGAATCCGGCTCAGCAGGAAGACGTGATAGTCCATGCTCAGGCCGAACAACACGCAGAACAGCAGGATCGGGATCCACGATTCAATGGTCGGCGATTGGGTAAACCCGAGCAGATCCGCGCCGTAGCCCTTCTGGAAGACGAGGACCATCAGGCCGTAGGCCGCCCCGACTGACAGGAGGTTCATCATGATTGCCGTGAATGGCACCACCACCGATCGGAACGCCAGCAGCAACAGCACGAAGCTGAGCCCGAGCACGAAGGCGAATACCCACGGCGTGTAATCGCTCACCATCTCGGTGAAGTCGAGGTTGAAGGCTGGATCCCCCGTCACCCAGGCGTCGCCGCCCGCATCGCCGATCGTCGCCGGAATCGCCTCACCGCGCAGCCACCGGATGATATCGTACGCCTCCTCGGAGGCTCCGGGCACCAGCAGCGTCGTGCTCAGCACCGCGGTGCGGTTGTCCTCTGACCAGACCGGTGCCTCGACCAGCGGTGCGAAATCGCCCGACGCCTGCATCTCCTGCTCGAGCGCGCCCAGGGCAGGCTCGAGCGCCTCACGATCGCCTTCGACCACGATCTCGACCGGCGACAGCAACCCGGCCGAGAACTCGCTGCTGAGCAGGTCGTAGGCCGTGCGCACATCGCTTGCCGGCATCGATTCCGGCCCGACGAAGCCGGTGTGCATGTCGAGCACCGGCACCGAGAGTGCCACCAGGAAACCAGTCGCCACCAGCGCCGAGACCACGGGACGCGCGATCACGCGGCGCGTGATGCCGCCCCAGAAACCAGTGTATGCGCCCTGCTCGGTCGAGTGCGACGGATCGAACCCCTGCGTCTTGCGGCGCCGGGGCCAGTTGATGCGGTCGCCGAACAGTGACAGCAGCGCCGGCAGCAGGGTGAGGTTGGCCGCTACCGCGACCAGCACGACGATCACCGCGCCAAGCCCGAGCGACTGGAACAGGTTCGTCGGGATCAGGATCACTCCGGCCAGCGCCAGCACCACGGTGATACCGGAGAACACCACCGCCTTGCTGCTCGTGGCGCCAGCGCGCTCGATTGCCCGCTGGCGGTCGAATCCGGCGGCTCGTTCTTCCCGATAGCGCTCGACCACGAAGAGCGCATAGTCGATCCCGACCGCGAGACCGATCATGGTCACCATGTTTTGTATGAAAAGGTTGAGCGACAGGACATGGCCGAGCAGCGTCACGACGCCGAGCGCGATGCCGATCGAGAAGACCGCAAGCGCCAGCGGCAACAACGGCGCGATCAAGGCGCCGAAGACGAGCACGAGAACCAGCAGCGCGATCGGCACGCCGATCAGCTCTCCCCGGATCAGGTCCTCCTCGGCGATGGTGCTGTACCGCTCGTTGATGCTCAGCGTGCCAGCCGAGACAATCTCGAACTGATCGTCGCTCAGGTCGTGCAAAGTATCGAGATACCGGCCGATCTCGACATCGTCGAAAATCGCCGGCGTGAACGACACCGGCACGATCAGCTTTTGCCGATCGCGCGAGACGAGCTGTTCGATTTCGGGCACGTTGAACGCCCTGAGCTCGAAATAGTTGAGCACGCTCGGCGTATGCGTCAGCGAAAGCGCCGGCTCCGGCTCGAGGCCAGCCTCGGCACGCCACTCGTCGATCAGCACCCGCACCTCCTCGACGGTCGCGGCGGTCCTCTCCTCGAACGCCGGATCGTCCACCGTGGCGCCATCGAGCGACCGAATCACGATCGTCTCGCCGATCGATGCCTCCTCATCGAGCTCCGCTTCGTCGATTTTTTGGAGACCGACGCTGGATTCGGGATTGTTGGTGAACGTGATGTCGGTCGAAACCGAGCTGCCCAGCGACCGGGCCGTGTAGGCGCCGGCGACGATCAGGACAAGCAGCCAGGCGGCCAGGACGAGCCACGGCCGTCGCGCGCTCGCACGGGCGAGGCCTTCGGTCGAGAGTGGTGATGCCACGGGAGGGTGTCTCCAGATACGAGTTGCGCGGACCCGGGTGCCGCACGATTCGCCGGAATGATAGGGTGTGACGACGCGGCGCGGCAAAGCGCCGGGATACCAGTGAGGTTCGCGCGCATGACCGGGAATGAATCGACGAACGAGCCAGCGATTACCGTCCTCTCGCGGGATGTCTTTTTCGGCATGCGCATTCGCACCGCGCTCAGGCAGCTCGGCTACGCCCTGACGCTGGTCGAATCCGAGAAGGCGCTCGCCGAGGCCCTCGAAGCCTCACCGGCTCTGGCGCTGGTCGATTTCAACACCCCGATCGACTGGGCCGCCGTCGCAACGGCGATCGAGGCCAATCCCGGCGTCGCGGTAATCGCCTTCGGCGCGCACACCGACGTCGAAGGTTTCCAGCAGGCGAAAGCCGCCGGGGCCGTCCGCGTGGTCGCCAACCGATCCTTCAGCCAGCAGCTTCCCGACCTCATCGAGCGGCACGCGCGATCAGCATCCTGACTATTGAAACTACCGTCGAGTCGTCCGTAGACCCGGATTCTGATAGCTCGTCGTTCCCCACATTGCGAGGGCCGGTGGGAGGGGACGCGTGCGCGGATTTTGACGATCTGATTCCAGACGCGGGCAAAACCTCTCCGACGGAACTGCGCC
>CBFGRG010000028.1:0-13386 GCA_965651105.1 uncultured bacterium
CCGCTACGAGACCAGCGACTCGGCTGAAGGGGTCGTCGAAGCCGCCAATGTCGCCTTCGCTCGTGTCCACCCAGTGCCAGGCGACATCGCCCGCTGCGTACCGAGCTTCCATCGAGCATTGGATGCGCGGGCGAGTCGCCGCTACCACACCCGATCTGCCGTGAACGCCGTCCTTACGCTGTCGCTGCCAACCGGCCGGCTTCCAGGGCGTCGAGGACGAGGTCGAGGGCGTCCTGCCAGGTGTCACCCAGGCGCATCAGGCGCAGGCGGATGGTGTTTCGCGTGATCTTGATGGCGTCGCCCAACCGACGCTCCAGTCGGCCGGCGTCGATTGACGATGTGTCGACCGGACGAAGGATGATCTCGCGCTCCCGTTCGACAACCGAGTCCAGGCCGAGCGCCTCGGCCCGTATCCGCAGCCGGATGAGCGCCATCAGGTGCTCGATCTCGACCGGCGGGTCGCCGAACCGGTCGGAGAGCTCGTCCCAGAGCTCCCCAACTTCGTCCAGCGTCGCAACGCTGGCAATGCGCCGGTAGAGCTGGAGCCGAAGCTCGGTGTCCGGCACGTAGTCCTCGGGAATCAGCGCCGTCAGCGGCAGGTCGAGCGTGATCGGTCCGGTCTCGACCACCGGCTTGCCGGATCGGATCTCGTCGATCGCCTGGCTCAGCAGCCGCATGTAGAGGTCGTACCCAACCGAGCCGATATGCCCGCTTTGCTCCGCGCCGAGGATGTTCCCCGCGCCGCGAATCTCGAGATCCCGCATCGCCACACGGATCCCGGCTCCCAGCTCGTTCGCTTCCTGGATCACCTCCAGCCGTTCGCGTGCCTCCGGGCGCAGTGATTTGTGTGGCTGGTAGAGCAGGTACGCGTAGGCGCGAACATCGCCACGGCCCACGCGACCGCGAAGCTGGTAAAGCTGGGTCAGCCCGAGCGTGTCGGCGTTGTCGATGATGATCGTATTCACATCGGGGTTGTCGACGCCCGACTCGATAATCGTCGTCGCCAGCAGGACATCGAACTCCTTGCGGTAGAAGCCAAGCATCACCTCTTCGAGTACCTTCTCGTCCATTTGCCCGTGCCCGACGCCAATCCGGGCCTCCGGCACGATGCGGCGGATTCGCTCGGAAAGGATATCGATGTCATGGACCCGGTTGTGGATGACGTAAATCTGACCTCCGCGGTCCATCTCACGCATGATGGCTTCGCGAATGAGATGGTCGGACGTTGGCGAGACGAAGGTGCGAATCGGTAGGCGCGACTGCGGCGCCGTCTCGATCATGCTGATATCGCGGATTCCCGCCAGCGAGAGATGCAGCGTGCGTGGTATCGGTGTCGCCGACAGGGTGAGCACGTCGACTTCGATCCGAAGCTGCTTGAGGAACTCCTTGTGGCGAACGCCGAAGCGTTGCTCTTCGTCGATCACCACCAGCCCCAGATCCTTGAACTTGACGTCGTTCTGGACGAGGCGATGCGTGCCGATGACGATGTCGACCTTGCCGTCCCTGAGGTCATCAAGGATTGCGCCCTGCTGGGCACCGCTTCGCAGGCGCGAGAGCATCTCGATCCGCACCGGAAATGCCGCGAGTCGCTCACGGAACGTGTTGAAATGCTGGAGCGCCAGCACGGTCGTGGGCACCAGCACCGCGACCTGCTTGCCTGCGTTGACCGCCTTGAATGCCGCGCGCATGGCGATCTCGGTTTTCCCGAAGCCGACGTCGCCACAGACGAGGCGATCCATCGGCCGTGGCGCCTCCATGTCTTCGGTCACCGCCTCGATTGCGGCGGTCTGGTCGCGCGTCTCCTTCCACGGAAACGACTCGGCCAGCTCCATGTCCCAGTGCGTGTCGGGCGGGTAGGCGATGCCGTGCCCCGCCTCCCGGCGGGAGTAGAGCTGAATCAGCTCGAAGGCCATCTCGCGCACAGCGCGTCGCACGCGGCGCTTGGCCCGGTTCCAATCGCCCGAACCGAGCCGGTTGAGTGACGGGGACTGTCCGCCGCCACTGTAGCGGCTGACGCGGTCGCTTTGGTCGATGGGTACGTAGAGCTTGTCGCCGCGATCGAATACCAGCAGCAGGTACTCGCGCTCGACCCCTCCGGTTTCCATGCGCACCAGCCCGGCAAACTTTGCGATGCCGTGGTCGATGTGGACGACGTGCTCGCCCTCGACGAGGTTCTGGGCGAATGCCCGATGTTCCGCCATGCTGCGCTTCGTCACGCGGCGCGTGCGCTTGCGGAACCCGAACAGCTCGAGGTCGGTCCACACCCCGATCCTGCCGTCCTCCCACATCCAGCCCGCATCGAGGCCCGATGGCCGGACCTCGACCGTACCGGGCATCAGCGGCGCGGGGCGGGAGGCGCGTTTGCCGCGCTCGCGACGCGGGTATATGCCTCGCTCCTCGAGCAGCTCGCTGACCCGGTCAACCTGATCGGTGGCGATGCTGACTCGCCATCCTTCGTCGAGCCGTGTCTTGAGGTCGTCGGCCATCTCATCGAGCCGGCCCGCGTAGACCGGCGGGTTGCCGAGCGCCGACGCGCTGAGGGACCGTTCGGATTCGGACTGGCCGAGCTGCAGTTGCGGGTGCGTGGCGATTCGATCGCGGACATCGGCCCAGGGAGTGGTCGGTTGCAGGATCTCGGCTGGCATCTCGCCGTTGCGGATCAGTGAAGCCTCAAGCTCTACCGCCTGGCCCTCCCACTGGCTGGCGGCGAGGTCGATCGACGCCGGCTGGTCGAGCACGATGATCGAATCCGAAGGCAGGTAGGCCAGCAGGGTGTCTGTCGGTGCGGTGATGTAGCCCGCAAAGAGATCCGGCGCCGTCGGCATGCCGCCACTCTCGATTACCGCGAGCTGGCGTTCCCAATCGTCTCGGACCTCGTCGCGCAGGGTTGCCGCGTCGATTTCCCGCAGTCGGGTGTGAGCTTCCCTGAGGCGCCACAGCGGAAGGTCGAGTGTCGGCAGGATCGTGACCTCGCCGAGCCGGTCGCGCGAGCGTTGCGTGTGAATATCGAAGGTACGGATGCTTTCCAGGTCGGTGTCGAACAGATCGAGACGTACCGGCAACTCCATCGCCGGCGGGAACACGTCGATCAGGTCGCCGCGCACCGCGAACTGCCCCGGCTCCTGCACCATCGGTGACCGCCGATATCCAATGCGCGCGAGCCAGGCCTGAAATGATCGCGTGTCGATCACGTCTCCCGGCTTCAGCCGCCTGGTGGCGTCCGCCAGCTCTTCCGGAGTGATAAGGCGATGCAGAAGGCTCGTGACCGGCGCGACAACCACGTTGCGGCGCTTACCGGCCGAAATGTCGTCAAGCAACCCGAGCCGGTTGATCCGTACCTCCGGATCGTTCGCGAGTTGATCGTAGGGATGACCGTCGGACGCTGGCCAGACATCGACGTCGGTGTCCGGATCGGTGTATTCGCCGAGCGTCGTCGCGAGGTAGTGGGCTCGCTCGATGTTCGACGTGATGACGAGCATCGTCCGGTCAACGCCCTCGATCGCCGCCGCGGTCAGCAGGGGGCGGACGGCGTCGGCGAGGTCCTCGATCGCGACCGTCTTGCCTTCGGCAAGCGCTGCCCGCATCCGCTCGATCAGGGGCAAGGTTGTGATTTCATCGAGGATGTGGGGCAGGGTCACGTGTGCCTCCCAAAGCGGGTGAGTGGTCGAGCGGGCAAGACAAATACCGGACCGGATCATCCGGACCGTTGCCCCGCGCGAGCGCGCACCATCTATGGTAGCGGGATTGCCGGGATCGCGCGATGCCGCTGAACCTTGGTGGTAGGATGCCGCCATGATACCCGGACGCGATGCGTCGTCGTGAAAGCGCGCTTCAGGCATGACGCAGGACAGGGAAGAACGATTGCGGGCGATGTTGCGCGAGATGGGATCGGTCGTCGTTGCCTTTTCGGGCGGTGTCGATTCGACCTACCTCCTCAAGATCGCCCATGACGAGCTCGGCGACCGCTGCGTCGCGGCCAGCGGGCTCTCGGAGACCTACGCGCCGGAGGAAATGGCCGAGGCGAAGTCGCTGGCCCGGGAGATGGGCGTTCGCTACGAGCTCCTGGCGACAATGGAGCTGACCGATCCCCGCTACGCCGACAACACGCACCAGCGCTGCTTCTTTTGCAAGCAGGAGCTTTACGGCAAGCTGACCGAGTTCGCCCAGTCCGAGGGGCTCGCGGTTGTGATCGACGGCACCAATGCCGACGATATCGACGACTTCCGGCCCGGACTTCGCGCCGCCCGCGACCTTGGAGTCCGATCGCCACTGCAGGAGGTCGGCTTCACCAAGGACGAGATTCGGGAGCGATCCCGCGTGCATGGCTTGCGGACGGCGGAGAAACCCGCCGTAGCCTGCCTCTCTTCTCGATTCGCCTATGGTGACCCGATCACGCAGGAAAAACTGTTGCAGGTCTCCCGCGCGGAGTCCGGCATCAGGGCGCTGGGTTTTCGCGGGTTTCGGCTGCGCCACCACGGCCGGCTGGCGCGTCTCGAATTCCTGCCGGATGACCTCGATCGCGCGTTCGCCGAGCGCGAGCGGATCTCTGAAGTCGTCAAGGCGGCCGGGTACCGGAAGGTCGCGATCGACCTGGACGGGTATCGTGCCGGTAGCCAGAACGACGACCTGTCGCCCAGGTTGCTCTCGCTGACGCCCGTTTCGTAAACACGACATCGATGCGAAGATGGCGCGATTGCGCCGCCGGGCGCCCGGCGGAGTCGTGTTGAGCTGTGCGGAGGTAGATGATGGCGAAGTCGACGGCGGAGGCGGTGGTGATCGGCGGGGGCGTGAATGGCGCCAGCGTCGCGTTTCACCTTGCGAAGGCGGGCTTGCGGGATATTGTGCTGCTTGAGCGCTGGCACCTCGCGGCTGGGGCCACCGGCAAGAGCGGTGCGCTGGTCCGCATGCACTACAGCAACGTCCCGGAGACACAGCTTGCCTTCGAAAGCCTGCGGTATTTCCAGCAGTGGGGCGACATCGTCGGCGGCGATTGCGGCTTTCAGCCGGTTGGCACGTTGGTGTTCGCATCGCGCGAGCACCGGTCGCATCTGGAAGGTAACCTCGCGATCCAGCGCGAGGTCGGTGTCAACTCCTGCCTGATCGACGCCGACGACGCGAAGCAGATCGACCCGGCGGTATCCGTCGATGACGTCGATGTCGTGGGCTACGAGCCGGAATCCGGGTTCGCCGATCCCACCGCGACGACCGTCGCATTCGCCAACGCGGCCGAGTCGATGGGCGCGGATATTCGGCTCGGCACACGAGCGCTCCGCATCCTGACTGACGGCGACCGAGTCACCGGCGTGGAAACCGACGCCGGCACCATCGACACCCCGCGGGTGATCGTCGTGGCCGGTGCGTGGGCGAACCAGCTGTTCGAGCCGCTTGGCATCGATCTGGAGCTGTTCCCACGGCAGTCACGGATCGCGATCTTCCGGGGGGCGCCGGAACGCGCATACCCGCATCCGACATACATCGACCACATCAATCACCTTTGGGCGCGGCCGATCGATGGGAACTGCACGCTCGGCGGGGCGGAGATGGGTGCGCCGGTGCTCGTGGATCCTGAGGACTACCCGGAGCACGTCACGCAGGAGTACATCGACTTCACCCGTGCGCAGATGGCGAAGCGTTTTCCATCGATCTCGCACAGCACGGTGCGTGGCAATTGGGCCTGCGCGCTGATGGGGAGTCCAGACTCGCGGCCGGTGATCGGCGCGATCGAGCAGGTCGATGGCCTCTACACGATGGCGGCCGATAACGGCACGTCGTTCAAGACGGCGCCGGCGATCGGGAAATGCCTGAGTGAGCTGATCCTGGAGGGCGAGGCGACGACGGTCGACCTGACGCCGTTCCGACCGTCCCGGTTCGCCGAGGGGCAGCCGTGGCGGGATGAGTACGACTACGAGCTCGAGAACGCCTCCGTCTCCCGGTAAATTCGTGTTGCGAATGGGGCTTTCGTAGGCACCGAACGGCCTCCGGACTTCGATCTTGTCGGGCCGTTTGCAGAGCTCCGAGCCATCTGGACCACCTGAGGAGTTAAGCCGCGCGGCGGCACCACCATGCATGACTCCCAGCGCCCGTTGCGCCGCCCCGGTGGCGGCTTTCGCTGGAGGTTCATAGCAGGCGCGAGAGGCGTTCCCGATGCGTCATTCGGGCTGAGCAGACTTGACCGAAGACACGCAAAAGGGCTGGGTCGTCGGACCCAACCCCTTGTCGTTCGCGATTTCTTGTTAGTTGTTGTCGATCTGGGCGCGCTGGAGCTTGCCTGAGAAGTCGACGTAGATCGACTGCCACTCGGTGTAGAAATCGATCGCGGCGGTGCCGGCCTCGCGGTGCCCGTTGCCGGTGCCCTTGGTACCACCGAAGGGGAGGTGAATCTCTGCCCCTGTCGTGCCGGCGTTGATGTAGAGAATGCCGGTGTAGATGTCCTGCATTGCCTGGAAGGCCTTGTTGACATCCTGCGTGAAGATCGCCGCGGAAAGGCCGTATTCGACCGAATTGGCGATGTCGACTGCCTCGTCGAATCCATCGACAGGGATCAGCGACACAACCGGACCGAAAATCTCTTCATTGGCGATGCGCATGTCGCGGGAGACGTCGCTGAAAATGGTCGGCTCGTGGAAGAAGCCCTGCCCCAGGTCGCCATCCGTGCGAATGTTCCCGCCAGTGACGAGCTTCGCGCCTTCGCTCTTGCCGATCTCGACGTACTTGTGAACGTTCTTGAGCTGCGATTCGCTGACGATCGGGCCGACGTCGGTGGAATCGAGCAAGCCGTCGCCGAGCTGCATCGCGCTCGCCCGCGCTTCCAGGCGCTCTTCCAGCTCCTGCTTGACAGCGTTGTGCACGACGACACGACTGGTGGCCGTGCACCGTTGGCCGGTCGTTCCGAACGCGCCCCAGAGGATGCTGTCGACAGCAAGATCGAGATTGGCGTCGTCCATCACGATCACGGCGTTCTTGCCGCCCATTTCGAGCGTCACTCGCTTGTTCGTCTTCGCCGCCTCGGTCGCGACCCGGACGCCGGTTTCGGTCGAGCCGGTGAACGAGATCAACGAAACGTCTGGGTGGGCGACGATCGGGTCACCGACGTTGGTGCCATTGCCGAGTACGAGGTTGACGACACCCGCCGGGATGCCGGCTTCCTCGAGCACCTCGACGAAGCGGATAGCGAGCAGGGGAGTGTAGGTGGCTGGCTTGAAGACGACCGTGTTGCCGGCGACGAGTGCGGGAGTCATCTTCCACGACGGGATCGCCATCGGGAAGTTCCACGGCGTGATCATGCCCGCGACCCCGATCGGCTTGCGCACCGACATGTTGAACTTGTTCTGCAGCTCGGAGGGCGTCGTCTGACCGAACATGCGCCGACCCTCACCGGCCATGTAGTAGGTCATGTCGATCGCTTCCTGGACATCCCCGCCGGTCTCCGAAACGACCTTGCCCATCTCCTGCGTCATCTCGCGCGCGAGGTCCTGCTTCCGCTCTTCGAGGATGCGAGCGGCGCGAAAGAGCATCTCTCCGCGCTTCGGGGCCGGTACCAGTCGCCAGCTCTTGAAAGCCTCCTTCGCTGCGGCAACCGCGGCATCGACATCCTTCGCGTTGCTGCTGGTGAACGTGCCGATCAACTCGCTAGTGGCGGGGTTCTTTCGTTCGAAGGTCTCGCCGCTTTGCGATTCAACCCATTTTCCGCCGATGTAGTTCCTGTACACCTCAGCCACGGTCGTCGTGTCCTTTCGATCTCTTTATTCGACGGGCGGCGACGTTGCCAACCCGCGCCTCATTCGGCGGAAGTCTACCAAAGGGTGTTTGGCCCATAACCAAAGGACTGAGCCGTCGACGGCGCGGTCCTTTGGTTGGCGATGACCCGGGACGGCTCTGGCTCAGGAAGTCGACAGGTCCTGCTGACCGTCGATGATTACGCTGCGGATATTGTCGAGCACGATGTCCGCCGCGATCATGCTGTTGGCGCCGCTCCATACCTGCCCGTCGACGATGCCATAGGTCCCTTCGGAAATCGCTGGCAGCGCGGCGAACAGCGGGTTGTCGAAGTATGCCTGCACGACCTCATCGCGCTCCGCCGACTCGTTCGCGGTGAAGCGCGGGCAGAGGAAGATCCAGTCGGCATCGAGCTCGAAGATGCGCTCCATGCTGAGCGTGTCACCGCTGTGCGGATAGTTGACACTCTCCGCGAACTCGTTGCCGACGATGCCGACGCGGCGCAACATCACGCCGGTGAACCAGCTCTGCGCCATCACGAGCGGGAACTCGGCGGTCGGCCGCACCACAATCGACGTTTCACCCTGATGGTCAGCAAGGTCAGCCTTCAGTGTCGCCGTTGCTTCGTGCTGCGCATCGAGGATGGCCTGACCTTCCTCCAGCTTGCCAAGGCAGTGGCTCCACAGCAGGTGGCTGTACTCGAAATACTGGAGTCCGAAGGGGTCGGAGGTGTCGATGTCCGCCGGGATGACCAGCGGCGCGACTTCCCGGATCAGTTGAACAGACGGATCGGCTTCCGCCTCTTCCCGCGTCGCGCCGGTGAAGCGGTTGCGTCCCTCAGCCAACACGAGGTCCGGCTTGAGCTCGACAATGCGCTCAAGGTCGAGGGTATCCCAGTCCCCGAGGTACTCGATTTCGCTGTCGGCGAACGGCTTGAGGTAGTCCATCACGCCCTGGCCGCCATAGCTGAACCCGGTGGCCAGCGGGGTCAGGCCGAGGTTCAGCATGGTATCGACCGGGCCGTCGTTGATGCAGATCACCCGAGACGGGTTCTCCGGAAGCTCGACCTCACCGAGCAGCGTGTCGACCACGCCGGGCCGAAAATCAAGTGGGTTACCGGCGGTCGGAGTTGCGTCCGCATCCTGCGCGCTGGCAATTGTGGGCCAGCCTGCCCTGGCAAACGCCATCGTGGCGACGCCACCAGCCACACCACGTTGTACGAACCTTCGCCTGTTCATCGTCCCTCCGTCCGATCGTCGATCGGTCCCGATGTAAATTCAATGGGCGTGATGCGGCGGACCGCCACGCGACGATCCGGAAATCTCGCCCGCCGGGCGATATCCTACTACAATGGTCGGATATATGGGACTGTATCGAGAGGACGAAAGGGAATGGCGAACGTGAGCACTTCGGCGGAGACCAGCGAGAACGAGCCTTCAACGCTGCTGAGTCCGCGACTGGGTCGGCTGTCGCGGGCTCTCGCCGAGGATGGCGCGGACCGAAACAGTCTTGTCGAGCAGTTCTGGCAGGAGATGGAGTCCGCCGGGACGCCGTTGATCGAAGACATCCCGGGCGATCCGGACACTGCGCTGGTGACGTTCCTGTGGCGCGAAACCGAGCCGACTCGCGCGGTGCGTCTTTACGAGTCCGTGAGCTGGCGTTCAGTCGAGGAACGCATGCTCGGCCCGCTGGCAGGGACGAATATCTGGTACCTGACGTGGAGGGTGTCGATGACGGTCCGAGCGGGGTACGGGTTCTCGGTGGTGCTCGAGGGCGATGAGGAACCGTCTGAGCGCTGGCCGGAGACCACATTCGATCCACTCAACCGCAACCTTCGCCCGTCGGACTGGCGCTCGGGCGAAATCGAATCCACCCTGGTTATGCCGGCCGCCGAAGCGTTGCCATGGGATCTGACAGGCGACGACGAATTGGCCGGCGATCTGCACGCCGATGTCTTCGAGAGCGAGATTCTCGGTAACGAGCGACCGGTCTGGATTTACACCCCGCCGGGGTACGACGCGACCGGAGCGAGCTATCCGCTTGTCGTCATCTTCGATGGCGAGGCGTTCCACGGAGTGCCGCGCACGCTGGATGCGCTCATCCGTGCCGGCGAGTTGCCGCCGCTGGTGGCGATTCTCGTCAATCAGATCGGGATTCGTGATGTTGAGCTGCCGTGCAACCCGGACTTCTCACGAGCGATGGCGCGTGAGCTGGTGCCGTGGATGCGGTCGAAATGGAATGTCACCGACGATCCTGCCATGACTGCGCTCAACGGATGCAGCTTCGGTGGGCTCTGTTCGGCGTACACGGCGCTGAAGCATTCGGATGTGTTCGGGAATGTGGTGATGCAATCCGGGTCGTGTTGGTACCACCCCTCCGTCATCGAGGCGTTCAGGAGCAACAGCGCCCCGTCCGAAAGCGTGGTGGGCCAACCGGCCGCGACGCCGACGATCATCTCCGAGTACATGGCGAGCGACGCGGTGCCAGTTCGCATCTATCAGGAGTGCGGGGACGTCGAGAACGGTCCGCCCCCCGCGCGAATCTGGCAAGTATTCGGGAATCGCTGGCTCCACGATATCCTGGAGCTAAAGGGATACGATACGGTCTATCGCGAGTTCAATGGCGGCCACGACGATATGTGGTGGCGCGGAACCTTCGCGGACGGAATGCGGTGGGTGTTTTCCGGGCGCCAACACTCACCGCACCATGAGACCCGTGAAGGGGCAGCCGTATGAGCGTTTCGCCGCCGTCTCCATGATGGACCACTGCGGGTCCGCAGGAGCCTCGTTGCCCTGTTCAGCCTCGGGCGCGATTGAGATTTTCCTCCAGGCGACCGCCCGATCCACCGAACGGCGGAGATGGCTGATGGAGTGACCTGGCAACACAAAAACCCACCGGCGTGAATTGCACGGCCGGTGGGTCGATTTGCCGGGTTGGTACCCGAATTTCAGATTTGGAGCCTGGCTCCCCGACTTGGATTCGAACCAAGAACCTACCGGTTAACAGCCGGTCGCTCTACCGTTGAGCTATCGGGGACCGCGTTCGTTCCCGAACCGTTGTGATTGTACACAGCATGGCGCGATTCGTGCAACCTCAAAATCCAGCAAAGGCGGAAATCGATGTGGAATCCCGACGAGTTTCGCGACATGGACTTCGGACTCGCCGAAGACGAGACGTTCGAACCGGAGGATGACCTCGAGGAGGACTTCGTTCCCGGCGAGAACGAACCCTTCATCATGACCATCCTCGGGCCGATCCGGCTGGATGAGGCCGGCGTGACCCTCATCCACGAGCATCTTCAGTGGGCGCCCCCAGGCGGGTCGGATGATCCGGACCAGAACCTCGACGATCCCATGTCGGCCCTGAACGATCTCGGTGCGTTCGCGACGGTCTCTGGACGCACCGTGGTCAGCGCCACACCGCCTGGCGCGGGACGTGACGCTCGCGGGTTGGTGTGGATGGCCCAGCGCGCGCCGGTACACGTCATCGGTGCGACCGGCGCGGTGTCCGGTGATGCGGCCGGCGTTCGAGATCGGATCGCCGAAGATCTCGAGCAGGGAATGGACGGTACCGGTGCTCGGCCTGGCGTGTTCGTTGTAGGCGGCGAAGAGGCGAGCGAAGCGGAGAAAGCCGCAATCGAGGAGTTCGCGGCGCGGCGGAAAGCGCATGACCTGCCGGTAATCTCACTCGCTCCAGCCACAAGGCAGCGCGAGGTGATCGAGCGCCTCGGACGTGCCGGTGTGCCGGCCGGAAAAGTGATCGTATCCAGGGCGGGTGAGCTGGCTCCTGGCGACATCGGCCCGCTTCTCAACGAAGGTGCCTGGCTTCTCTTCGACGGCATCGGTGTGAGCGGCGAAGCGGACCAGGAAACGGCACGTCGTATCGTGCAAGGCGCTTCCGATGGGTCTATCGATCGCATGCTGCTGTCGCATGGCTATCGACGCCGGTCGAGCCTGACGGGCTATCAGGGGCGTCCCGGATTTCCTTACGTTATCGAGCAGTTTGCCGTTATGCTGTTGGAAGAAGGCATGGAGGCGCACGATGTCCGGAAGATGCTCGTCGACAATGCCGCCGCAGCGCTTGCTACCGTCGCTGCAGCCTCCGGCTCGACGCAGCTGCACCGGGAGGGAAGACGGTGACAACTCGGGTGTATCTCACATCGGCGTCGGTCCGTGACGAGCCGATGGACCCAAGGGATCTTCCGGCCGAACGCTTCTTCGTGAACGCCACCGAAATCCACGAGGTTTGGGTGGAGACCGAGAGCGACAAGGTGCCGGCGGTCGGCCGGGTGGCTACGTTCGCGCTTGTTCACGCGAGCGATATCGGCTTTCGGCGCATCGTCGGCACGGTCGAGCGCCGGCTCGACAAGGCGAGACGCAAGTAGCCACCGCCTGTGAGCTTTTTCAGTTGCGCTTCGGGGTGGCCAACCCGAGGACGATTCCGAGTGCGACATGACGCCACACCTGCTGTGCGAACCCGACCGGAGTGCGATAGGTCGGGAGCCGGCCATCGCGAATCGCGGGGTGGAACCGCTCGAACACGGACAGCGGGTAGAGCGCGATCGTTTCGATCAACGCGAAGGTGAGTCCCCGGATCCACATCGGACCCGTCAGCAGGTCGCGCCCGACGAAGCGAAAAATGCCCGCGAACACGATGCTGTTCACGAGGTGCATCGCGGTTCCGGTGCTGACGGCCTCGTCCCGGTCCAGCGGCGCAAGCGCGCCGAGCAGCACCCGGTCGTCGGTGTTGTTGCCGGTCGCGGCGATGTCGATCGCCTGGGCCGCGAGGTAGGCGACCCCCGATGCCAGGCCGGCGAAGGCAATACCGGTGATCCTGTTCATGGGTGGGCCGCCTCCTGCGTCAGTCGCGCATCATCTCCGGGACTGGCTGCCGCTTGTGCTCGGACGAGCGGATCATCTGCTGAACGCGTTCGATGACCGCTTCGTCGATGTCGCCGGTGTCGCCGCTCTCGATCGCGGCCAGGGCGGCGTCGAGCTGGTCGTAGGTCAACCCGATTTCCTGCTCGTCAGTTTGCCCGTCCCAGAGACCGGCGGACGGCGGTCTCTCGATCACGGGCTGCGGAACGCCGATGGCCCGCGCCACCGCGCGAACCTCGTGCTTGTAGAGCTGCGAGATCGGCTTCAGATCAACCCCACCGTCGCCGTACTTGGTGAAGTAACCGATCATCGCCTCGCTCTTGTTTCCGGTACCCAGCACGATGCCGCCGCAGAGGTTGGCGACGTAGTACAGCGTGGTCATCCGGAGCCGGGGTTTGAGATTGGCGTGCGCGAGCTGCTGCGCGCGCGCATCGGCGGGGTCAGACTCGCCGGTTGCCGCCTGGACGTTCTCCGGCGACGGCATGGCCGCCAGCAAGCTTGCTGTGGGATCGGTCAGGTCGACCATCAGGGTGGGAATGCCGAACGCGTCGGCGACTAGGCGCGCGGCATTCGCGTCGTCCGGATTCGAAGCCGACGGCATCAACACGCCGAGCACCTTCTCGGCGCCGATCCCGCGAGCGGCCAGTCCGGCGACCACGGCGCTGTCGATGCCGCCACTCAGGCCGAGCACGTAGCGCGCGGCGCCGCTTTGCTCGAAGTGCTCCCTGAGCCAGGCGGAGATATCGTCGGCAAGTTGGAGGGCCCCGGTTGTCGCTGCAGTTTGCATCGCTGC
>CBFGRG010000029.1:0-13373 GCA_965651105.1 uncultured bacterium
TCGCCAGCCGGGTGAACAACCTGGATCAGTGGCAAGCTCCGCTTCCCGGCCGTTGCCTCACGGAGAATCGTGCTGTACGATGATATACGTGTATATGCACGTATTCAGGAGCCGGCCGTGACCGCTTCCACCATCCCGCCAACCTCCGGCTCCAGCTGGCAGCGCACCGCCTGCTACGCAACCGCCCTGCGCCGCGCGGGTCGCGCCATCGGCCGCGTCTACGACCACGCCCTCCGCCCGGCGAAGCTCACCACACCCCAGTTCTCCCTGCTCTCGCTGCTCGACCGCGCCCCGTACGAGCTCACCATGTCCGAGCTGGCGGACGCCCAGGCGATGGACCGCACCACGCTCAGTCGCAACCTGGCGCCCCTGGAACGCGAGGGATACGTCACCCTCTCGAGCGGGCAGGACCGGCGCCGGCGAATCGTGCGGCTCACCCCGACGGGTCGCGATGCGCTCCAGCGTGCCAGACCGCTTTGGCAGGAGGCGCAGGGACGCATTGCTCGCGAGCGCGGTTCGGGGAGCCTGGACGCGCTGCTCGACGAGCTCCATGCCCTCGCCGGGATCGAACCGATCGACGACTGACCACCCGCGCTCCCGCCGCCAGTTGGAAAGCGAGCCCGTCCGTGACCAGACCAGCCGCCCCGTTCGCCAGCCGCATCCACTACGCCTGGGTCATGGCCGCGCTCACCTTCATCGTGCTGATCGGCGCTTCGGGTTTCCGCTCGGCGCCGGGCGTGCTGATGGTGCCGCTGGAGGAGGCCTTCGGCTGGGATCGCGCCACGATCTCGCTGGCGGTCTCGATCAACATGCTGTTGTTCGGGTTCATGGGACCGTTCGCCGCGGCGGCGATGGAACGGTTCGGCCTGCGACGCGTGCTCATCGGCGCGTTGCTGACTGTCGCCACCGGCGCCCTGCTGACGATATTCATGACCGCGTCGTGGCACCTCGTCCTGCTCTGGGGCGTGGTTGTCGGGCTAGGCACCGGCTCGATGGCAACGGTGCTCGCCGCGACGGTCGCGAACCGGTGGTTCGTGCAGCGGCGTGGCCTGGTGATCGGCGTGCTCACCGCCGCCAGCGCCACCGGCCAGCTCGTCTTCCTGCCAGTGATGGCATGGCTCGCCACACACTACGGCTGGAAGGCCGTTTCCATCGCCGTCGCCAGCGCCACACTCGCCGTCGTGCCGCTGGTCGTCTTCTTCGCCCGCAACCGGCCGGAGGACATCGGACTGCGTCGCTACGGCGAGGCGACCTCCGCGCCGGAACAGGCGCTCCGGGGGAACCCGATCGCCGCGGCATTCCAGACGCTCGGCATCGCCGTGCGGGTACCGGCATTCTGGTTGCTGGCCGCGACCTTCTTCATCTGCGGCGCCACCACCAACGGCCTGATCGGCACCCACTTCATCCCCGCCGGCATCGACCACGGTATGACCGAAATCGCCGCCGCGAACCTGCTCGCCCTGATCGGCATCTTCGATATCGTCGGCACCACCGTCTCCGGCTGGCTCACCGACCGCTACCGGCCGGAGCTGTTGCTGTTTTCCTATTACGGCCTGCGCGGGCTCTCGTTGATTCTCCTGCCGTGGGCGTTCGACCTGCCGAACTACGCGATCGTCATCTTCGTCGTGTTCTACGGGCTGGATTGGGTCGCGACGGTGCCGCCGACCATCGGACTGGCGACCACCTCGTTCGGCGTGGCCCAGGGCGCGCTGGTCTACGGCTGGGTCTTCGCCGCGCACCAGCTCGGGGCGGCCTTCGCGGCGTACACGGCCGGCTACCTGCGCACCATCCATGGCGACTACGTGCTCGCGTTCACCGGAGCCGGCGCGCTCAGCCTCTTCTCCGCCGCGCTGTGTCTGTTCATGGGAGACAACGCGCCGCTCCGCCGATTCATCCGCCGACTTGCGCCAGTCCCCACCCTGGCCAAACCCGGCGACTGAGCCGTTATCCCGACGAGACCGTACCGGTAATGACAGAGAGGCCGTAGTGGCGATACGTCGCTGCGCTCAGGGCAGGGGCACAGCCCCGGAGTCGAATGGGTCGCCGCTACCCCCGGAGAGCAGATGCGGCTGCTCGGAAGCCCGTCGGCACCCTGTACACTGGCCACATGTGCACGAAGCTCTATCCGACCCCGGGCGATCCCTTCGCGATCCGCGTCACCACCGCGCAGGTGATGGCCGAAACCCGTGATGTCCGCATCGACCAGCGTGCCGTCGAGCGAGTCGCGCGCCAGCTTGCCGCCGACCCCAGCGAGCCGCCGGCGTGGGACGGCACGCTTCACTTCCGAGGCACGCCGGAAGAAACAGCCGGCTGGGTAGTCGTGCTCGACGCGCTCAACTACTGCTTTTGGCCGCAGGGACCAGACCCGAACGTTCGCTGGCGCGTCACGTGGCGCGGCATCACTCACGACGGCTACGACGCCCTCGCCGCCGCACTCCATCGCGCTGTCGTCGACGACGGCGAGCCGATCTGGGATCGGGCCTGGCTGAAGAACATCTCGCGCGAGACGGTCGCCCACATCCTGCGCGGTGACGAGGGACCGGAAATTCCATTGATGAGCAATCGGATAGACTCTCTTCGGAATTTAGGTGAACCACGACATCAGCGCGATGCCAGGCCTGCCGACATCGCCATCGACGCCCGGGGTTCCGCCGAACGTGTCGTCCGGCTCGTCACCCATCGCTACGGCACATTCGACGATACCGCCGCCTGGCGACGTCGTGATGGACGCGTGCTCGAGGTGCCGTTGCTCAAGCGGGCACAAATCCTCGCCGCCGATCTCGCCGGCGCGCTGGCCGGCACCGAGCTGGCTATCACGAAGGATCTCCACCTGCTGACCGCCTTCGCCGATTACAAGGTGCCCCAGGTGCTGCGCCATCTCGGCGTGTTGCGGTATGCGGAGCCGCTCGCACGCTGGATTCGTTCCCGGGAGCAAATCCCGCCCAATCACCCCTGCGAGGTGGCGATCCGCGCCGGCACCGTGCAGGCCTGCGAGCGCATCGTCGCGGCAGCGCGAGGGCAGGGGGCGAACATCACCGCGGCGGAGCTGGACTGGCGGCTCTGGCAGCTCGGGCAATCGCTTCCCGGCGACGTTGAACCCTACCATCGGACGCTGACGACGAACTACTGACGCCGCACGGGTAATCGCCGGCCGTCGTATGGATCTGCTGACTCTCCATTTCTCACACCTGGCCGGCTACGCTCGATGGTCATGACCAGGAGGGCGCCGATGGCAGGTGTCGTGCCGTCCGGTCCGTGGCGACGACAAGGTCACGATCGGTGACAGGACAGATTGCTGACCAACGTGCCTGTGACCGTGTTCCTGTATCTCTTTGTAATAGATAGAGAAGAGACGTAACCGTAATAGGGGCTGGGGATTGTGGGGATAACTCGTGATCTCCCGACACCGAGCGGTCAGTTGCCTCGGACAGCGCGGGGACAAGCTGTCCACAGCTCCCCCACCGCGATGGGGATAGCCTCGACACCCCTGTGACAATCCACGTTTCTTCCGCATCGGTTCGCGCGCTTCCCCACGCGCTTTCCCCAGACATGCCGCCGAAATCGGCGAGTTATCCACACCCCACAACCGTTATCCACATGGCCCCAAATGTTATCCACATCGTCTCCGATTCCTGTGACCGGTGGACACCGGCCTGTGGGTTGTAGTCACCGTACGGACACTAGTCGACAGTGCTGATGTCGTTGATGGCCCATGACAGGAGATGAGCTCTTGATCGAGTGTTGATGTTCGTGTTCAGATAGTCCGATTACGGAGGTATTGTGTCTGGGGCAATGCGCCGAGGTGGCCTGAGGCCTCTGCCGTGGGAGCGTTGCGGGGATCGGTGGGGAGTTCCTGCCAGGTATCAGGATCCGGCGGCCGGTGGCGTCTCTACTCTGTATAAGGGGTCACGAGGAACGATCGTGCCGTGGCCGGTTCCTGAAGTGCTCGACCGGAGTGACGGTCGGTCAGGTTTCCGGTGTCTCGCTCATCACCCGGCGCACCTCCCGCTCTGCCGCCGAGCGGGCGCGGTCCGCCTGCTCGATCTCCCGCCGAATTTCGTCGACTGGTCGCCGCAGCACCTCGCCACCCAGCCGCCGCACGATGCTGTTGACGACCTCGTTGCTTGGCTCCTCGATCTCGCCGATCAGCGCCACGTCGCCCGGATTCATCCCCGCCGAGAGCGCCTTCAGCAGGCTGAAGTCCGAGCGGATCTCGCTGGCGTCACGGATCGAGCCGATCACCGCGCCGGTACCCCAGCCCAGCAGGACCCCGAGCGGGCCGCCCAGGATGCCGATCAGCGAGCCGATCAACCCACCCTTGAAGGTACCGGTGGGCGCCTGTCCGGTGATGTCCGGCGTCTCCAGCGAGCCATCGGCCGCCCGCCGGACGATCGCCATCGCCTCGACCTTGATCTTTCGGCGCGAGCCGGCCTGCTTGATCTCGCTGAATGCCTGGTAGGTCTTGCTCTCCTCATCGAACGTCGCGACGACGATATTCGAGTTCGCCATGGTGCGCTCCTGCTCGCAAAATCTGCAAATGCCGTGTGACGTTCATCGTCGCACATGCTGTGGCACACTGGCAGCATTACGGGGGAACGGCGCAGCCGTTATGGCGAGAGGGGAGCAGGCGTGCGCTTGCAGTGGTTCGGCTTCCGGCGCGCCGACACGACCTACTACACATTGTTCCGGCGGTCTGGCGGGCTGGTGGTTGCCGCCGCGGACGCGCTCCACGAGCTCTTCGGCGGCACGATTGACGAGGATACCTTCGCGCTGCTCGACGATGTCGAGCACCGGGCCGATTCCAACACCCACGATCTGCTCAGCCGCCTGGAGCGCGGTCATCGGCCACCCTGGCCAGCGAGCGTCACCCGGCGCCTCGCCCAGGAGATCGATGAGATCGTCGACCATGCCGAGACCGCTGGCGAGCTCGCGGTGCTCACCGGCGCCACCGAAGCGACCCCCGTCGCGAGGGAGATGACCGAGCTGCTGACACGCATCGCCCGCGAGGTCGAATCGCTGCTCGGGTATCTGGAATCGCCCGATGGCTACCGTCCCTATATGGTTCGCATCCACGAGCTGGAGAATGAGGGCGATACTTTATGGATGCGGGCCATGCGAGAGCTGTTCCGCGACGAAACCGACCCCCGCGCACTGCAGCGGTGGCACCAGATTTACGCCGCGCTCGAGGCAGCCATCGATCAATGCGAATCCAGCGCCCGGCTGATCGAGCGCGCCATTACCCGCCAGGTCGATTGACGGCCGGCGAGGAACCGAGAGGGAGGACACCATGTCCACCGTTTCCGACAACCTGCCCGAGATCGAGACGAGCTGCGATTCCCACCGGCATTCCGATTCCTACGCTGAGGACAAGGTTCGCATCCTCAACCGTCTCAAACGGATCGAGGGCCAGGTGCGCGGTATCGGCCGTATGGTGGAGGAAGACAAGTATTGCATTGACGTGCTGACGCAGATTTCGGCATCGATGTCGTCGCTGCGCGCGGTTGGCCTGCTCGTGCTGCAGGATCACATTCGCGGCTGTGTCATCGAGGGCGATCCCGAGAACCGCGAGGAGACCCTGGAGGAGCTTAACAGGGCTATCGAGCGGTTCGTGCGAAGCGTGGGTGGCTGACAACAGACTCGACTTCGGGTATGCTGCGCAAAATTCCCCTCGCGCCGGGTGGCGCGCCAGGATTGACATATGTTACAACCAATTGGGGGGAGTCGAAACTCCACAATCACCGTGGCATCCCAGTTGCGTAGCACCCAGTAATGGGTCCTGTTTTCTTGCGTGTTCGGCCCATTGGGTGAGCGGCCGCCGTCGAGCGCTCACCGGCATCACACCAATCGATCACGCCAGTGGCCATCATGCCACCCCGACGGCGACGAGGAGAGGGAAAGACCGTCCATGTTTGCGCAACGATACCTGCAACCCGTGGCGGTGCACCGTTCACATGTGGAACGGCTGCTGCTGACAACCGAGACCGATCTCTGGTTCCTCTGGATGGGCGAGCACGATGCCGATCCGGTTGAGATCCCGCAGGAGCTTGCGTTCTACCTGCTCGATCGCGAGGAGATGCAGCTGCTGGAGCTCCACCAGCGGATGTGGTTCGTCGTTGCCGATCTCCCCGTGCGCGAGCCTGTGGTGCCCGACATCGCCGAGCGCGGCTCGTTCCGTTAGCCCGGATCGTCGCCAGGGCAGTCAGCGCCCGCCGGCCGTCGTTGGAACCGTCTTGAACGCGTGTGTTCACCGTCGCCATCCCGGCCACGGTCCTGCGCGGTCCATGGCGTCCGGGTTACATCTCGTCAGAGGCAACCCCTCGGCGCCCATTTCAATTGGCTCGCGTCTATCTATAGTGAATGACGAAGCCCCCGTCCTGCACGATGGACGGGGGTTTTCTTGATCATGCTCGCTGTCGCCGGAAATGTCGCTCGGGTTATGGCTGCGCCTCTGTGAGGGTTTCGACACTGGCATCGCGCCACGCGCCGATCTTCCGGAATTTCTCCGATCGCGCCGTCAGCATCGCCCTGACCCCCTCGTCCGTCGACAGGTCGTGGCTGCCCACCACCGCCTCCAGCGCCTGGGCGATGTATTCGCCAGTCGTGGCGATCACCTCGTTCGGCGCCTCGTGGGCCGGTGTCGGCTCCGGCACCACGTCGTCGATGATGCCGAAGCGGAGGCAGTCGGCAGCGGTGATGCGCATCGTCTCCGCCGCTTCCGGCGCCTTCGCGACGTCGCGCCACAGGATCGTCGCGCAGGCTTCGGGCGATGCCACCGCGTAGATCGCGTTTTCCAGCATCAGCAGGCGGTCGCCAACACCGATCGCCAGCGCCCCGCCAGATCCACCTTCGGCGATCACGGTGCAGATGATCGGCACGCGGCAGTCGAACATCACCATCAGGCTGTCGGCGATGGCCGTGCCCTGGCCGCGCTCTTCCGAGCTGATGCCCGGATCGGCGCCCGGTGTATCGATGAACGTGATGATCGGCATGCCGAACTTCTCGGCGTGTCGCATCAATCGCTGCGCCTTGCGGTACCCCTCCGGACGAGGCATCCCGAAGTTGCGGCTGATGTTCTCGCGGGTGTTGGTGCCCCCCTGGTGCCCGATCACCATCACCGTGCGGCCGCGAAAGCTGGCCACCCCGCCGATCAGCGCCCGGTCGTCGCCGAAGAGGCGGTCGCCATGAAACTCGGTGAAATCGGTGAAGAGGTTGGCGAGGTAGTCCTGCGTGGTCGGGCGATCCGTCTCGCGGGCCAGCTTGACGCGGTCCCACGCGGTCGGCGTGCCGGTCGTCTCCTGGCCATTGGCGGCATCGGTCATCGCGCGGTCCCTTTCGTGGTCACCGGTCGGCGGCCGTGGCGGTCGTGCCCGGCTGGTCGGCGCCGCGGTAGAGGTCGATCATCGTGCCAATCTGCTGCCGGAGCTGCGTGCGCTCGACGATGAAGTCGATCATGCCGTGCTCGAGCAGGAACTCGGCGGTCTGGAACCCCTCGGGCAGCTTCTGCTTGGTGATTTGCTCGATCACCCGCTGTCCGGCGAACCCGATCAGCGCGCCCGGCTCGGCCATGATCACATCGGCGACCGTCGCGTAGCTGGCAGTGACGCCGCCGTAGCAGGGATCGACCAGTAGCGAGAAGTGGGGCAGCTTCGCCTCGCCGAGGCGGTGAAACGCCGAGACCGTCTTTGCCATCTGCATCAGCGAAAGAATGCCCTCGTGCATGCGCGCGCCGCCGGAGGCATTGATCGTCAGCACCGGCCAGCCATGCTCGACTGCCCGCTCCACGGCGCGGGTGAGCTTCTCGCCCCAAACCGAGCCCATGCTGGCGCCGAGAAAGTCGAAATCGGCCACCACCAGTGCCAGCGGCCGCCCCTCGATCCGGCAGAGACCGGTGATAAGCGCCTCGACCTCGCCGGTCTTGCGTTGCGTCTTCGCGACCTTGTCGGGGTAGGGACCCTGGCCGTCGACGAATTCGAGCGGATCCTCAGGCTGCAGGGTGGCATCCCACTCCTCGAAGCCCCCGAGGTCGGCGAGCAGCTGGATCCGCCGGCGGGCACGAAGGCGGAAGTGGTGGTTGCACTTCGGGCAGACCTGCGCGTTGCGGTCGAGCTCCTTGGAGTAAATCAGCTCGCTGCATTGCGGGCACTTGACCCAGAGATCCTCGGGGATCATCTGGTCGCCGCGATCGTCATCGTCGCGGGGTCGGAATTTGCCCTGACGTTGGAAGAAGTTCCGCATTCCGGCAGGTCCTCGCAGGTGGTGGGGTGGGCGCGACGCCCGGAACCGGATGGGCGGGGTGCGTGGGCACGGTGAATCCGGCCGGTGCCGCGTGTGGATCGGGACATCAGCCAGCGAATCGCGTCCCGGCTGCGCGGCTCTGGCTCAGGATACGGCACCGCGGCGGGGTCGGGCAAGAAATGGCCCGCCGCGCCCCCTGCCCGCGAAGGGACGAACCCGCAACTGCCGGTCGTGACCACCCCCACAAGGCGCGATCCGGCCCTCGCGTGCTGGGCTGTTCTGTTCACCACCGTGGGTGATTCAACTGAAATGGCTAGACGGTGTTCACCAAAATCATACATGCCGTGTCATTGAGGCACTACTACCATTGTTGACGGGTTAAGTTGTCCGACATCTGTCGATACGAAGTGTCAGCCTGAACCCCCACCGGGCGACCAGTGGCGATCCAGATTGCTCGTTCGCCATGGCCGGATCCAGCAGCGCTTTCAGCGACTTCCACGCGTGCCGGCGACCAGCACATGCATCGAGGAGTAGTGCTCATGTACAGCAGTCTTCAAAACGGCAGCATATCACCCGCGAGTATGGCGGGTGGCGGTATCGCAACGGTCGTGGCCCTTCCCGTTACGGGTGTCGGGCCGATGGCCACGCTTTCGGTCATGGGTAACAGCCTCATCATCTCAATGCTGCTTGCACTCTCGGTCATCTGCCTCGTTGGCGGGATCCGCGTCCTGCATCGCGCCGGTTTGGTCGCCAACTGATCCTGCGCCAGTGACGCCAGACTGCCGACCGCGCTGGCGGAAGGCGAAGTCCTTGAAGGAGATCAACGATGACCGCGTTGCCCATTCTCTTCGTCGTCGGTACCCGGCCCGAGGCCATCAAGATCGGACCCGTCGTGCTGGCGGCGCGGCAGCACAATGCGCTCGATCCGGTGCTGCTGGCCAGTGGACAGCATCGGGAGCCGGTCGTGCAGGCTCTCGCGCCGTTCGGGCTGACCCCCGATGTCATGCTGGATCTTCACCGGGAAACGGGTAGCCTGACCGAGCTCGCGTCGCTCCTCTTCCCCGCCCTCGATCGCCAGATGGAAGCCATCGACCCGGCGGTTTGCGTGGTCCACGGCGACACCATCACCGCATCGGTTGCTGCGCTGGTGGCATTCTGGCGCCGGATTCCGGTGGTGCATGTCGAGGCCGGGTTGCGTACCGGCAATCTCGCGGCGCCGTTCCCGGAAGAGGGAAATCGCCTCATCATCGACCACCTTTGCGCGCTGCACCTGGCGCCGACCGACGATGCCGCCGCGAACCTTCGTGCCGAAGGGATCGCCGGGGGCCACGTGCTCGTTACCGGCAACACGGTTGTCGACGCGATCCAGTACGTCGCGGCGCAGGATCTGCCCTACAGCGACCCTCGTCTCCGGACGCTCGACCACTCGGACCGCCGGACCGTCGTCGTTACCATTCACCGGCGCGAGTCGTGGGGATCGCCGATGCGGCGTATCCTCGGTGCCGTCCGCGAGCTGGCGGCAACCCATCCGGACATCGACATCGTGCTTCCGGCTCATCCGAACAAGGACGTGCGCCGGTTGGTCGAGGAGGAGCTTGGCGAGACCGACCGCGTGCTGATCTGCGATCCGCTCTCGTACCCGGATATGGCCCGGCTGCTGGCTCGTGCCAGCCTGGTGCTGACCGATTCCGGTGGCATCCAGGAGGAGGCGCCATCATTCGGCGCTCCGGTGCTGGTGCTGCGCGATACCACCGAGCGTCCGGAGGCGGTCGCCGCGGGTGTCGCGCGCCTGGTCGGCTCCGATCCCGATCGCATCCTGGCCGAGGCATCGAGCGCGCTGGCCAGCGGCGGCACGCTGCTTCCCACTCCGCAGTCCAACCCGTTCGGCGATGGTCAGGCCGCGCACCGCTCTGCCCAGGCGATCGCCTGGCTGCTCGACCGGGATGTCGCACCGACAGCGTTTGGCGTCAAGCCCGCGCTCGCTGCGGCGGCGGACTAGCGCCGGAGATCACGAATCGCGAGCTACCCTCGCGGTTCGCCGGGAGAGGTGTCCCTCATGATCGGACTCTACCAGGTGGGGTTGCTGGTTCTGCAGCTTGTGATCGGGGTCGCAACGGGCATCACGCTCATTCACTTCGCCACGATCCTGATGCTCCGCGCCGCCAACAGAGAGCGGGCACCCAGGGTGCCGGACCGACCATTGCACTACATCTTCATGGTTCCCTGCCTCAACGAGGAGCTGGTGATCGAGGCGTCGGTGAAGCGCCTGCTGTCGATCCCCGGCGAGGCCACGGTGCTGGTGATCGACGATGGGTCGACCGATCGCACCGCCGAGATCGTCCGCTCCCTGGCTGAGGAGAACCCCCGGGTCCAGCTGCTCCAGCGCGTGGCGCCGAACGCCCGCCAGGGCAAGGGCGAGGCGCTCAATTACGCCTATCGCGAGATCGCCAGGCAAACGCGAGCCGCCGGGATCGACCCCGACACGGTGATCTGCTGCGTCATGGACGCGGATGGGCTGCTGGATGCGCACGCGCTGGCCGATGTCACGGGATATTTCGGACACGACGAGATCGGCGCGGTGCAGATTGGCGTGCGGATCACCAACCGGCAGACGGTGCTCGGCCGCCTGCAGGACATCGAGTTCTTCACCCACGCCCGGCTCGTGCAGCAGGGTCGCAACCATCTCGGCTCAACCGGGCTCGGCGGAAACGGCCAGTTCACGCGGCTCTCGGCGCTGATCTCGCTCGGTTCGGCGCCGTGGACCGACTGCCTCACCGAAGATCTCGATCTCGGTCTTCAGTTGTTGCTCAAGGGATGGAAGCTGGCGTACACCGACCAGGCGTTCGTGCATCAGCAGGGTCTGGTCGACATTTCCCGGCTGGTCCGGCAGCGATCGCGCTGGGTCCAGGGATACTTCCAGTGCTGGCGGCGCGTTCCGGCCGTGGTGCTGATCGAGGGGAAGTGGTACACCGCCGTCGATCTCCTGTTCAGCCTTGTCTGGCCCGCGGTGTCCTGCCTGCTGCTGCCGATCGCCGTCCTGCTCAGCTGGGGAGTTGTGGCGTGGAACGTGGTGACGGCGGACGTGTCGCTCGATGTCTGGATCCCCGTACTCGCGCTCGGTTACGTCCTCGCCTTCGGTACCAGCATCGTGCTGACGCTCAATTACCGATCGCGATCGGGGGATATGGGGTGGTGGCAGACGATTCTGCTCATCCACTGCATCGGCCTCTTCCAGTTCGTTTGGGCCGCGGCGGGGTGGCGGGCGTTCTTTCGGATGGTGACCCGACAGGGATCGTGGGCGAAAACCGAGCGTATCGCGTCGCCCAGCACGGCGGGATCCTGAGCCACAATGCCGGCGCAACCGTGCCGGCAGGACTCGCGGCGTCTCCGCCGGAGGCAATGGCTGGGTCAGGCGTCTTGCTCGACCGCCGGACCGTGGATCGTCGGGATCATCGCGCGGTCGAACCGGTCGAGTCGCTCCGGACCCAGCGCCGCGATCGCATCCCGGCACGCCCCGGCCTCGGCGACCAGCCGCGCCGTGTCGATCCCCAGCGTTTCCGGCACGAATCCCGCTGTCTTGTCGATCCCGTCGCCCAGCAGCAGCAGCGCCCCCTTGTGGTTGCCGCTCAGCGCATGGTGAAACCCGACGCCGATCTGGAGGACGCCCTGGTAGAGGCGGCGGATCGGGCCGCGCTCGGCGTGCCACTCATGCTCGATCACCTCGTGCGCGTCGTAGAAGCGTCCCTGGTTGAACAGCGCGATCCCCTCGCGCAACCCGTCCGGCATCACTGTCGGCTCGGGCAGCGGCTGGGGTTGGCGCGTGGCGGCGTCCGGCGCATGATCGAAGATCGAGCGGATTCGCGGCTCCAGGTACGCCCGCGCGGCGTTGAGCGTGTTCGCGCCCTCGGTCAGCGGCGATTCGAGGATCAATGGGCCGCGATACCCGCTCCCCGCGACCGCTCGCAGCAGCGCCGACCACGGGATCGCCCCCTCGCCGGGTGGCAGGTGGTGTCGCTCCGGCGCTCCCTCGGCGTAGTCGCTGATGTGGACGTTGACGAGGCGGTTACCCATCGCCGCCAGAATCATGAACGGGTTCGCCTCGGCCCGCATCGCCTGGAAGGGGTCGAACACGAACCCGAGGTGCGCCGCCGGCGCGATCTCCTCCATCGACGCCGCCATTCGCACCACATCGCGCACCGTCGCCAGCGCGCACCAGGAGACATTTTCCAGTCCCAGCGTCACGCCGGCCGCGCCGCAGGCGGCGGCCAGCTCGCTGGTCGTTTCGACGAAGCGGTCCCACCCCTCCTGCTCGCGAATCTCGCCGCGTCGGGCGCCGTGCCAGACGAGCACCTCCGCGCCGAGCGTCGCGGCGGCCTCGATACCGCGCTGGAAGAGCTCGCGCCCCTCCTGCACCCGGCGGGGGTAGGGATCGAAAAAGGGGTGCAGGCGGTGCAGTGTGTGGACCGAGCGCACTTTCACGCCGGCAGTGCGGGCGCGGGCGGCGACATCGGCGATGAAGGCGGGGTCGTATTCACCGGCCGTTTGCAGCATCAATTCGACCGTGGTGATGCCGAGGGCAGAGGCGCGCTCCGGTACCTCCTCGGTCGGCACGTGCGGGTAGAACGCGCCGCTGGAAATCGCCAGCGGCAGCGCCCGCAGGTGCGAGACCGCAGTCTCGACGCGCGCTGGCTCGCGGGCGATCACGCGATCGTCGCGCGGGACGTCGCCAGTGGCGGGGTGGGGGAAGGCGATGATACGCCCATGTTGTGGCTCGTGCGGGGTGTCCACGCGGGATGAGCTCCTTCGGCGGCCGGCCGGCGGTGGGGACAAGGGTGCGGTGCGGGTCGGGTCCCCGGAATCGGACGCCATGATGCTACCACCATCGATGGGGCTCTTTGCAGATGTGTCCGAAGGTCACCGCGCGCGGCGCTCCTCCCGACGTTCGGTGTACCCTTACTCCTCGGTGAACGTGCACCCCGGGAGCGCGTCGTATGGGCGGCTCTGTGGCCGCTCTCGCATGGGTCTGGACAGGCCCGGCCAGTACGCAGCGGCTGGGGACGCCGTGAATCCCACACGAAACTCGGGTGGTCTGTCGCCGAACCGCCGTAGTGCCGCCCCTGTGGCGGCTTCAACGCACG
>CBFGRG010000030.1:0-13318 GCA_965651105.1 uncultured bacterium
ACCGGTTCAAAACCGGCACCGTGACCGGCGGCTATTCACGAAGGTGTCGGGGAGGACCGCCCCTACGTGGCAACGAACCCGCGAACCGCTGTACGGATGAGGGTGGCTGAGCGCCGGTACGACGTCCGGCGCGCCGGTGGGCCGAGGTCATCGGGGAGCGGCGCGTCGGAGGCGATGGACACTTGGGGGCGACCTACTTGACCGCCCCGGCGGTGAGACCGCGAACGATGTAGCGCTCCAGCATGATTGACACCACCAGCAGGGGCACCACCGCAGCGGTGGCGATGGCCGCCATCGACCAGAATTTCACGCCCTGGCTGCTCACCTGCGTCGCGATCAGCAGTGGCAGGGTGTAGGCGCTCTTCGAGGTCAGCACCGCCGCGAACAGGTACTCGTTCCAGCTGAAGATCACCACGAGGATGAACGACGCCACCATGCCCGGCGCCGCGATTGGCACCGCGATGCCCAGGAACGCGCCGATGGCGGTGTTGCCGTCGACGAGTGCGGCCTGTTCCAGCTCGATCGGCAGGCTGTTGAATTGATCGCGCATGATCCAGATCACGATGGGAAGACCCACGACGGTGTAGAGCAAGGTCATGCCCGCGAGCGTGTCATAGAGGCCGGATTCGACGAAGAGGATGTAGAGCGGCAGGATCACCGCCGCCGGTGGCAGGATCAGCTGCGAAAGAAAGAAGAACGAGATATCCCGATTGCGCCAGATGCCGAAGCGATAGTCGAATCGAGAGAGCCCGTAGCCGGCCATCGAGCCCAGCACGAGCGCCAGCGCGCCGGAACCAACCGCGCAGATCAGGCTGTTGCGCATCGCGGTGAGGAAGCGGCTGCGCTGACCGGGCTCCCACAGGTCCTGCCAGCCGAGCGTGACCGGGGTGAAATCGACCCACGGGATGAAGAAGGGACCGGTGGTGATGAGGCGCAGGTTCTTGAACGAGAGGGTGATCATCCAGTAGATCGGGAAGAGCGCAATGATCGCCCCCGCGATCAGCAGGACATAGATCGTGACTTGCAGCCATTTCGGATTTTCCTGCGACATTTGCGTGCCCCCGTGGGTCCAACCTGGCCTAGTACAGCGATCGCACCTTGCGGCCGATCGTGACCAGCAACAGCACGACGACCACGATCACGAAAATCAGGAAGACCTCGGCCATGGCGGTTGCGTATCCAATATCGCCGGCGAGGTAGCCCTGCTTGTAGACGTAGAGCGACAGCGTTTGCGATGCGTCTCCGGGGCCACCACCCGTGACGACGTAGATGATGTCGATGAGCTTGAACTCGAAGATGATGCGCAGCACCACCGCGGTGAGGCTGACAGGCAGCAGCAGCGGAAAGGTGATATCCCAAAACGTTTGCCAGCGGCCGGCCCCGTCGATGCGGGCCGCTTCGAAGATCTCTTCGGGCATGCCCTGAAGCCCAGCCAGCAACATCACCATCACGAATGGGATCGCGTACCACGCGCTGATCACAATCAGCCAGAACACCGCCTTGAAGGCGCTGTCGTAGAAGCTGAGCGTGATGTCCATCTCCCGGGCGATCCTCGCGAAGGGGCCGAAGCGGGCGTCGAACATCGCCTTGCCGATCATCCAGCCGATGGCGATCGGGCTGATCATGAACGGGAGCAGGAACACCACCCGGAAGAACTTGCGTCCGTGGATTTGCTGATGGATCAGCAGCGCCAACACCAGCGCGACAACGTACTGCAGCGGCACGCCCACGAAGGCGAAGATGACATTGTTCTTGAGCGCGGTGCGGAAGGCGGAGTCGTTCGCCATCGCGCGGAAGTTGTCGAGCCCGTTCCAGGTCTCCCGGATCGCCGTGCCGATGTTGCGGACCATGTCGACGAACCCCGTGAGGTAGTTCGCCGAGCTGGTTCCTTCGAGCGTCACGCCGGTGCGCGTCCACCCCGTGAAGCTCACGAGAAGCCCGAATATGGTGGGGAAAATGACGATGGCGATGGTGAGCAACAGTGCGGGCAGGACGAACAGGGCCTTCTGCCAGCGGGTTGCCGGAAGCAGGCCGGCACCAGTTCCCATGCGTGTTCGCTCCTCAGAGAGATGTCCCGACAGGTTTGGGGTGTTCCCGGGTGATTCCGGCGGAACGGCTGACCCGGCGCCGGTCCGCGATGGATGGCCGGACCACGACCGGCACGCTGGGCAGCTCGACCGAGTTCCTGGCGACGAGGCGTTCCGGGCAGGCGGGAGGGGACATGCCCCTCCCGTGCGGATACCCTCGCTTGCGAGGCGTCACCCGGATTCGGTGGCCGCTACAGCGAGCCGATGTACAGCTCCTTCTGCGTCTCGCGATCGTACTTGTCGGTGATTTCCTCCCATTTGGCGGCGGCGTTGTCCAGCGCCTCCTGCGGGGAAAGCTCGCCGGCAACGGCCCGGGTCCACTCGTCCTCGGCGGCGATCCAGTACTCGCCCTGACCCGGAATGCGCAGGTCCACGATTCGGTTCGGGTGGTTGTAGGACTCGGCGATCGAGTCGAGATATTCCTGGGCGTCCGCCTCCGGGAACCCGGCGATGGTCCAGTCGGCCGCGTTGAAGTGGCTTTCGCGCGACGGGTTCATTCCCGACGGGTAGATGTTCATCCAGAGCGTGATGTCGCGCGAGCTGAGGTGCTTGACGAGGTCCCAGGCGGCTTCAGAGACGCCGCGCTCCTCGGCCGCGTTGCTCACGTAAAGACCCCAACCGAGGAATGCCGTGTACGGCGCGTAGTTGTTGCCCTCGATGGTGTCCCACTCGCCGGTGGCGTAGTTGTAGACGTCAGGCGAGCCCGGCAGGATGCTGAACCCGACCTTGTCCTGCACGATCGATTGATCCGATGAGTACTCGTTGGCGCCAATATCCGCCCACCAGTGGGCCATCGTGCCCGTTCCGGCGAGGAAGTCGCCCAGGGTCTTGAGCAGGTCGGCGTTCTGCTGGTCGGGCGGGGCGTAGGGCATGGCGTCGATCATGTCCTGCAGCGCGCGGACGAACGCCGGGCTGTTGATCTTCGGTTTCATGGTCTCCGGCTCGAAGAAGAAGGCCGGATCGTCCGGGTGCTTGGCGTAGGCGCTGGCGCGGCTGAAGAAGAAGTAGGTGCCGACGCCACCGGCACGGGCGAGCGGATCGAGGATGCCGTAGGTCGGCAACCCGTCTGGATCGGTCTTGCCTTCAAGGAACTGCGAGTACTCCTGCACCTGCTGCCACGTCTGTGGTGGCCCCCACTCCCCTTCACCACCGTTGGATGCCCACTCCGCGGCGAGGTCCTCGCTGGCGAAGACGTCCTTGCGGTAATTCATGTGGTGCATGTCACCATCGACCGACGCGCCGTAGGTGACGCCGTCCCAGGTGCGGGTCGGACCCTGGAGGTAGGCGACGATGTCGTCGTAGGCGTATTCGGGAGCGTTCAGGACGGAGTCCGGCATCGGCTGGAAAAAGCCGCCACCGAGCATCTCGCCCTCCCAGCCACCGGATCCCTCGAGGACATCGAACTCGACGTTTCCGGAGGACAGCGACTGGGACATCCTCGGATAGGAATCGGCCTGGGTGACTTCGATCCACTCGATCTCGGCTCCGGTCGCTTCTTCCCAGGCGCGGCTCAGTGGCCGAAACACATTGACGTGAAAGCCGGCGTTGCTGAGGCCCTGGAAGACGACCTTCTGACCAGTGAACTTGCCCTGGTTTTCGGTGTTGAGCACCAGCTCGCCGACACGCTCCATGTCGGATTCGCTGGGACTGCCGCCCGGTCCGGGAATCGCGAGGATCTCATCCTTGACGCTGTCCTGCGCGAATGCCCCGCTCAGGCCCAGCCGGGGAAGGCTGAGGCCAGCGAGTGCCGCTGCACCGGCTCCCTGCATCACCCTGCGGCGACTGGCTCGACGACGAAGTGCGCGGGAAGTGAAAGAAGACGTCACGAAGATCATCCTTTCGGTCAACCGTCGCCCTCGCTGAGACCCCAGAGATAGCCTTCCGGACCGATACGGTCGTGCATCCACGACAGGCATCGGTCCGTTGGCCGGCAATTGCCGCCAGCCTCTTTGGGTCCCATAGAGCATCTTCACTATACATGAGGGGCTTCGAATTATGTCGGCACCTTCCCGGCTCCACCTGCATCGACCGCCGTACCGAAACGCGGCAGCGAATGGAGGCGATCTCTGGGCTGGGGGTGCATCGGCATGTTTGGCGCAGGTTGACATGGCTGACCGTGGCGCGATATACAGCCGCAATCGACACAGACCTGAGCAGGCCGGGAGTTCAACGATCTCACCGTTCGTGGATAGTGCGGGAGGAGTCTGCGATGTCCGATGGGACGCCAATAGGGCAGCCTGGTTCCTCGCGCGAGCCGGGTCACCAGCCGATCCTCACCCTGCGCGGAATCAGCAAGAGCTTCCCCGGTGTCCAGGCGCTCCGTGATGTCGATCTCGACGTCCGCGCCGGCGAGATCCACGCGCTGATGGGCGAGAATGGCGCCGGCAAGTCGACCCTGATGAAGATTGTCGCCGGCGTCTATCAGCCCGACGCGGGCACGATCCTGCTTGACGGCCAGCCGGTCAGCTTCGCTCACCCGCGGGAGGCGCAGGAGCGAGGCATCAGCATCATCCACCAGGAATTCAACCTGCTGCCGGAGCGCACCGTCGCGCAGAACATCTTCCTCGGGCGCGAGCCGAAGCGAGGCTTGATCGTCGACAACGCCGAGATGGAGCGTCAGACCGCCCGCGTGCTGGCCGATCTCGGGGTCGAGCGCTCGATCTCGCCGAAGGCGACAGTCGGCCGGCTCTCGGTCGCCCAGCAACAGACCGTCGAGATCGCCAGGGCACTCTCCTTCGATGCGCGCATCGTGGTCATGGACGAGCCGACCGCCGCGCTGGCGCCGGCCGAGGTGGAAGCGCTCTTCGCCCGTATCCGGGCACTGCGCGAGCGCGGCATCGCGTTCATCTATATCAGCCACCGGCTCGAGGAAATCATGGCGCTCACCGATCGCATCACCGTCCTCAAGGACGGCGAGCTGGTCGGCACGGTCGAGACCGCCGAAACGACCCCTGCCCAGCTCGTCTCGATGATGGTTGGCCGGGAGCTGTCATCCTACTACCCGCCCTATGCCGAGCCGGATGACATCGGCGAGCCGGTGCTCCGCATCGAGGACGGCGGCAACGCGAAGCTGCGCGACATCAACCTCACCGTCCGTCAGGGCGAGGTCGTCGGCATCGCCGGACTGGAGGGGGCCGGTCGTACCGAGCTGGCACGGGCGGTGTTCGGCGTTGACCCGTTCACCACCGGCACGATGGAAGTTGCTGGTGATCGGGTGCGATTCACGCACCCCCGCGAGGCGATTCGCGCCGGGATCGGCTTTCTGACCGAGGACCGCAAGATCGAAGGGCTCATCCTGCCGCAGGGCATCCGCGACAATGCGCTGCTTGCGTGGCGCTCGCTCGGCCGCCGTGGCAGGAAGGACGACGCGGGTCCCGACGTGATCGATCAGGCGCGGCGGGTCGATCTGCGCGCGGCCGGGCTCGACCAGGAGGTGCGTTTCCTCAGCGGTGGAAACCAGCAGAAGGTTGTGCTGATGAAGTGGCTCTCGTCGGGCGCGCGGCTCTTCATCTTCGATGAGCCGACGCGTGGCATCGATGTCGGCGCCAAGGCCGGCATCCACGAGCTCATTCGCGAGCTTGCCAGGGCGGGGGCGGCCGTGCTCATGATCTCGTCGGAGCTGCCCGAGGTGATCGGCATGAGTGACCGCATCGTGGTGATGCGGAACGGCACGATCGCGGGCGAGCTGCCGCGCGAGTCGACCGAAACCGAGATTATGGCGCTGGCGGCGAGTGATCAGCCGGTGGAGGTGGCGTCATGAGCGCCGCCGCACCTGCCCGTGGCACGGGGACGTCCCTGCGCGAGAGTGTCTGGGCGTCATCGACCGGACAAATCTACGCGGTGCTGCTGCTGGTGCTGATCGTGACCTGGGGGTTGATCCTCGCCACCGGCGGCAACCTCAACGTCACCAACACCCTCGTTCGCTCGGTCGCGCTGGGGATCGTCGCCGTCGGCCAGACATTCGTGATTCTCGGTGGCTCGCTCGATCTCTCGGTCGCCTACCAGGTGAGCGTCACCGCGGTGGTCGCCTCGGTGCTGCTGGATGGTGACCCTGGCAACATCTGGTGGTCGGTGCCGGCGGTGATCGCCCTCGGCGCGCTGATCGGCGCGATCAACGGGGTGATCATCACGATGTTTCATGTCAACGCGTTCATCGCCACCCTGGGGACGTCGCTGATCATGCGCGGCGCGCTCAACGCGACCTTCGACAACTATGCTGGCGATGTGCCGGACCAGTTCCAGGCGCTCGGCTACGACACGCTGCTCGGCGTCCCGTGGTCGGTGTTCCTGTTGCTGGCGATCGTGGCTGCCGGTTGGTGGATCCTGCGGTACACCCGTTGGGGTCACCACCTCTACGCTGTGGGCGAGAGCGAGGAGACCGCCCGGCTCTCGGGCGTGCGGTCGGCGCGGGTGTTGATCG
Organism: uncultured bacterium; assembly: GCA_965651105.1. Taxonomy (GTDB): domain Bacteria; phylum Chloroflexota; class Chloroflexia; order Thermomicrobiales; family UBA6265; genus JACCVC01. The sequence goes on from CBFGRG010000030.1 coordinate 6,508, forward strand.
TCGCCCACGTCATTTGCAGCGTAACGGCGACCATCACCGGCTTGTTCATCATCAGCCGCCTTTCCGCCGGCGCGCCGTGGGTTGGACCTGATGGCAACTACGACCTCGAATCGATCGCCGCGGTGGTGCTTGGCGGCACCGCCCTTGCCGGCGGTCGTGGCGGCGTGCTTGGCACCTTCGCCGGTGTGCTGATCCTGGCGCTGCTCGACAACGCCTTCAATCAGCTCGAGATCAACACCTTCCTCAAGGATGTCGTGCGCGGCGCGATCCTCATCGTCGCCGTCGCCATCTACGCGCTGCGACAGCGGGGGGTGATCCGATGAGCGCCACTGCCGACGCGCGGGTCCTGCCCGTGGACTCTTCCGGTCGCCGTTTCGGTCGCGCGGTGCTCGCCGCGGCGCCGATCTTTGTCGTGCTGGCGATCCTGCTCGTCTGGATCACGATCGAGAATCCGAACTTCACCAAGCCGCCGATCTTCCTGCTCTTTCTCAAGCGAGCGGCGCCGTTGATGATCCTCGCCGCCGGGCAGCTTTTCGTCATCATCGCCGGTGAGTTCGACCTCTCCGTCGGCGCGATCATCACCAGCGTCGTGATCGTCGCCGGCAAGCTGATCGACGGCAACCCCGACCGCACCTGGCCGGTGATCGCGCTCCTGGTGGTGGGCGGTGTGGTCATCGGGCTCGCGAACGGGCTGATCACGACTCGGCTGGGTGTGCCGTCATTCATCACCACGCTCGGGATGATGATGATGCTCAACGGCGCCACGCTGTGGTGGATCGGTGGCACGCCGAAGGGATCGCTGCCCGACAACTTCCGCAAGTGGGGCCGCGTCGGTATCGAGGACGTTCCGTGGCTCGGGCAGCTGCCCTACTCGGTGATCGTGCTGGCGATCGTCGGCGCCTTCGGCACCTGGCTGCTGCACGGTACGGCTTTCGGCAAGCAGGTCTACGCCACCGGCGGCAACCCGCGCGCGGCGTGGCTCTCCGGTGTCGATGTGCCGCGGGTGCGGACGCTTGCCTTTGTGATCTCGGCGCTCTCGGCGGTGATCGCCGGCATCCTGCTGGGTGGGTTCACCGGCGTCTCGCCCAGCGCCGGCGAGGGATACGAGTTCCAGGCGATCTCGGCGGTGGTGCTTGGCGGCGCGGTGCTCGGCGGAGGCCGCGGCGCGATGGTCCCGGCGCTTGCCGGCGCGATGACGCTGGAAGCGCTGTTCACGCTGCTCAACCTGCTCGGGTTCTCGCAACCGGTGCGATACAGCGTGCAGGGCGCGATCATTATTTTGGCCGTCGGGTTCGCCGCGTTCCGAGCGCGCAAAACCCGGTAGGCGTTGATTCGAATGAGCCGTAGTGCCGCCCCTGTGGCGACCCTACGATGGTATGGTGTCCGACATCGAGCAACCGACAGCGAAAGGAGGAGCCGCGACGCCAATTCGACGTCATGTCGACTTTCGAGATGTTCAAGGAGTCGCTTCATGAGTCATCGCATCACCAGGCTGGCGCGCCTGCCGCGCGCTGCGTTCATCTTCTTCGCCGCGATGCTTGCGATCAGCTCGTTCGCGATGCAGGCAAGCGCCCAGGACGCTACCCCCGGCGCAACTTCGGACTCGCCCTTCTTCAACCAGGAGGACTACGAGTCGCAGCTCGCGCAGATGGAAGCGGAGCCGCAGGGTCCCGAGGACCAGCCGTGGCTCCAGATGATCGACCCGGAGATGGTCGATACCTCCGAGTACGCGACCGAGTCGCCCTGGCATGTCTGCTTCTCCAACGCCGGGGTCAACAACCCGTGGCGCGCCGTCGGCTGGGAGACGATGCAGGCGCAGGTCGAGGAGATCCCGGAGATCGAGACCTTCACCGCCGTCGACGCCGAGGGTGACGACAACAAGCAGATTTCCGACATCCAGGACCTGGTTGGGCAGGATTGCGACATCCTCATTGTCTCGCCGAACACGACCGAGGCCCTGACCCCGGCGATCGAGTCGGCCTGCGAGCAGGTGCCGGTGATCGTCTTCGACCGCGGCGTCAACACCGACTGCCCGGTGACCTTCATCCACCCGATCGGCGGGTACGCCTACGGCGCGGCCGGTGCCGACTTCATCGTCGAGAACGTGCCCGAGGGCGGCAACGTGCTGGCTCTGCGCATCCTGCCGGGTGTCGACGTGCTGGAGACCCGCTGGGCCGCGGCCGACATCGCCTTCCAGGAGGCGGGTATCAACGTCGTCGGCGTCGAGTTCACCGAGGGTGACCGCGCCAACGTGAAGTCGATCGTCACCGACTACATCGCGCAGTACGGGCAGATCGACGGCGTCTGGATGGATGCCGGCCAGGATGCCGTCGCGGTGATCGAGGCCTTCGAGGATCTCGGCATGGACGTTCCGCCGATCGTTGGCGAAGATCAGCTCGACTTCCTGACCGCGTGGCAGGACCAGGGCCTGACTGCCGTGGCGCCGACCTACCCGAACTTCCAGTGGCGCACGCCGATCCTGGCCGCGCAGATGATCCTCTCCGGCGAGGAGGTGCCCTCCGAGTGGGTGCTGCCGCAGCCGATCATCACCGAGGACAACATCGATCAGTACCTCAGCGCGGACGTCACCATGCCGCCGCTGCACTACGCGCTGTGTGGCTGCGAGGACCTGCCGGACTACCCGGAGCGCTGGGGTGGCGAGTCCTCCGGATAAGGGACGATAGCGCCAATCGTGTTTGCCGTATGGGAGGGGCGTGCCCCCTCCCTCGATGCGGGCCGGCCTCGCGCTGGCCCGTTCCATTCGAGGAGAGCGCATGCTGACCCCGCCGATCGGCGCGAATCTCTGGATCTGGGAGTCCCCGGTCACCACGGACGTCATCCGCGCCTACGCGCCCAAACTCGCTGCCTGGGGGTTCGACCTGATCGAGCTTCCTGTCGAGTCGCGGGATGACTGGGATGCCGCCGAGATCCGGGCCGTCCTGGAAACGCACGGGCTACAGGCCGCGGTCTGCGCCACGATGCCGAAGCCCAGGAGCCTGGCCACCGCTGATCCCCACGCCGTGCTCGGCACGCAGGGGTATCTGCGGGCGTGCATCGACAAGGCGGCGGTACTGGGCGCTGAGGTTGTTGCCGGACCGATCTACGACTGGACCGGAAATACCGGCTTCATCGATCCGGCGGCTCGCGACGAGCTGCTGGCGCGTCTCGCCCGGAACCTCCGGCCGGTGCTCGATCACGCCGAGGCGGCCGGCGTGCGGCTCGCGGTCGAGCCGCTCAATCGCTTCGAGACGAGCCTGTTCAATACCGTCGAGCAGACGATGGAGTTGATCACGGCGGTGGATCATCGCTCGCTCGGCCTGCTGCTCGATACCTTCCATATGAACATCGAGGAGCGCGACATCGGCGCGGCGATCCGGCTCTCCGGCGACCGCCTGTACCACTTCCACGCCTGCGGCAATGACCGTGGCGCGCCGGGACACGACGGCATTGACTGGCTCGCAGTCCGAGATGCCCTGATCGATATCGATTACCGCGGGGCGGTTTCGATCGAGTCGTTCACGAGCGCGAACCAGACCATCGCGACCGCCGCCTCGATCTGGCGGCCGCTCGCGCCGACCCAGGATGCCATCGCGACGGACGGCCTCGCCTTCCTCCGCGATCTCTTCGCCTGACACGCTCAATCTCACTCGGCGTTGACATAGCCAGGGCATCCCGGCACGATAGGCGTGGGTCACCCGACGTTACCTCGCGAGGACGCCATGACGCACGTGCCTGCTGCAGGGCCGCCCGGCACCCCCCGACCGCGCTCCACCGTCGCGGCGGAGCCGACGCGCTCGTCGGCGCTGCCCCGTCCCCTGACCAGCTTCATCGGGCGTGAGGACGACATCGAGGCGGTGCGCGACCTGCTCGGACGTGATGATGTGCGGCTGGTCACGCTCACCGGTCCCGGTGGCGTCGGCAAGACCCGTCTCGCGTTGCGGATCGCCGAAATGCTCGACGGGTTTCAGGATGGCACCTGGTTCGTGCCGCTGGCCTCGATCTCCGACCCGTCGATGGTCGCGCCGGCCATCGTGTCAAGCATCGGTGCCATGACGGGCGGTGAGCAATCAGCTGAGGACATCCTCAAACGCTCGCTGAGTGACCGGCGGGCGCTGCTTGTCCTCGACAACTTCGAGCAGGTGCTCGATGCCGCGCCGCTTGTAAGCGTGCTGCTGGAATCGTGTCCCCGGTTGAAGGTGATGGTCACCAGCCGGAGCAATCTCAACATCTCTGCCGAACAGGTCTATTCCGTGCGGGTGCTCGGCATCCCGGTCACGGGCGGGAGCCGCTCGCTGGGTGCGCTGAGTGCGAGCGAGGCGGTGAGGCTCTTCGTTGAGCGCGCCAGGGAGCGGCGGCACGAGTTCGTCCTTGCGCAGGAGAATGCGGACACCATCGCCCGGATTTGCGACCGCCTCGACGGCCTGCCGCTCGGCATCGAGCTTGCCGCCGCCCGCATCGCGATGCTTTCGCCGCAGGAGCTGCTGGACCGACTCGACGCGCGGCTGGCGTTGCTCGATCAGGGCGTTCGGGACCAGCCCGGTCGGCTGCGCTCGCTGCGCGCGTCGATCGCCTGGAGCTACGACCTGCTTTCGCCGGCCGAGCAGCGACTGTTCCGGCGGCTCGGCGTCTTCGGAGGGCCATGGACGCTCGACGCGGCTGAAGCCGTGGTCTACGCGCCCGATGAGCCGCGGGAGCTCGAAGTGCTGGACGGCGTTGGCGCGCTCGTCGACAAGAGCCTCATCCGGCATCAGATCACCCGCGATGGGGCGTCCCAGTACCAACTGCTCGAGACCGTGCGAGAGTTCGCGACCGAGCTGCTTGACTCCAGCGACGAAGCGGATGCGGTGCGCCAGCGGCTCACCGCCTACCTGGTGCGACTGGCGGACAAGATCGTGCTCGGTTGGCTCGAACCGGATGGCGCGGAGCGCTGGTCACGTTTGGATTTGCACGCCGCCGATGTCTGGCTGGCGCTGGCACGGACAGAGGCGCAAGGCGATATCGAGGACCTGATCAGCCTGGCCGCATCGCTTGCGATGATGCAAATGCGCGGTTGGGTCGGGCCGCTCCGAAAATGGCTCGACCGCGCTGCTGAGCTCGGGCGTGAAGCGAACTCGCCGACCCTCGGTCGGGCACTTGTCTCGCTCGCCCATTTCCTGCACGGCGCCGCTGACGAAGCCGGCGCGTGGCAGCTCGCGCTGGAAGCTGTGGCGTTGCTGGAAGAACAGGATGATCGGGAGTACCTGATCGTTGGGTACACCGAGTGTGCCCTGATCGCCCAGCGAAACGACGCCGTGGCGGTGGCGGAGCGCTATCATCGGAAGTCCCTCGACACCGTCCGGTCGCTGGCGGACCGTCCGTGGGCGCCGGTCGCCGAGAGCGGTATTCTCGCCGACCTCGGCAACAACGCGATCCAGCGGGGCGCGATCGCCGAGGCCAGGGAGTGGTTCGAGCGCGCAATCGAGCTTCACGTTGCCCTCGGCAACGAACCAGGTACCGGATTTCTCGCGGCAAGCCATGCAATCGCCGGTTTGGGAGACGTCGCGCGTGGCGAGCGCGACCATGCCGCCGCGATCCGGCATTTTCAGCGCGCGATCGCGCTCTCCCGTGAGATCGGCGACTACCGGGCGGTGATCTACGCCATCGGCGGTGTCGCGGCGACGCTCGCGTGCACCGGGCAGTGGCAGCTGGCTGCCCGACTGTTCGGCGGCTGCGAGCACTTGCACCGGCGCGCCAACATCGACTTCGCCCTGGAGACGTGGGATCGGCAGCGAGCGCTCGGGTTGCCGGAGCCGTGGTTCCGGGCCGATGAGCCGTTCGCCTCGGGCCGGTACATTCGTGATGCCCTGTGGGCGGATGCCCCTCCCCCCTTCCCTCCTATCCCCAACCCCACTGAAGCGGAACGGATTTGGGCAGAGGGACGGACCATGACATTCGACGAGGCTGCCGACGCAGCGCTCGCCGTCTCGATCGACCCTCTGCTGACGATCACCGACGTCGACCACCCGCTTTCGCCTCGTGAGGTCGAGGTGCTTCGCCTTCTGGCCGACGGCGCGAGCGATCCGGAGATCGCCGCCGCGCTGTTTATCAGCCGTCGGACCGCGGCAACGCATGTCCGCCACATCTACGACAAGCTTGGCGTGTCGAGCCGAGCGGCAGCCGCCGCCTGGGCGGTGCGAAACGGCCTTGCCTGACCGCTGCACGAAGTGCGTATAACGTCGTCGCCACCGAAATCGTACAGACAGACGATGTAACGAGCTGGTGAGCTCCCTATGCTGCGATTGGGATCGAATCGAAGTCGCAGCTCGCAGCAGGAGAACCACCAGGCGTGCGTTCCATCAGCCATCGGCCGCCGATCTATCGCCCATCGGCAAGCTTTCCCGGGTCACCACGATGATTGTCATCGCCCTCGCGATGCTCGCGTCGCAGGTGGTCTTTCCCAGCGCTGGCACGCTCGCGCCCGCGGCGGATACAGGCACATCGGGCAGCGGCCAGCCTGGAGCACGCGACACGAGCGGGAGCTCGGGGCGCTGGGGAGTGCGATCAGCAGCAGTCGAAGTCAGTGAGGGAAACCGCCATGCCCGCATCCCGCCGCTCACCTGGAAGGTCATCACCCGTCAATACAGGCCCGATGATCGCGATCATTCTGGCCGGCGTGCTGCTGTCCGTCCTGGTCACCCTCGGCGATCTCGGCACTGACATGCCCGTGGGCGTCAATGGCGCCACGATGGAGGCGCCCGCAACCGGCGAACGTTGGAGCCAGGTCGAGCCAGCCATCGCGCAGTACGAGACGCACACGGTTGGCGACGCCTGA
>CBFGRG010000031.1:0-13199 GCA_965651105.1 uncultured bacterium
TCGCATTTCGGGGCGTTCGTTCGCGTGTGCCACGATCGACACGGCACGTGCGCCGTACACCCTCAGGAGGTACTCCGCCGAGCGCTCCTCCAGCCAGTCCGGCCGGTTATCGATCACCTGACGACGGGCCGATTCGAGATTCATCGCAGCGCCGGGAAGTGGCGCGGTGCGGGTTGGCGATGGGGGCGCCTTGCGACCAAGCTTCCGAAAAACGGCGTCCACCGCCTCCTCCGACAGGTTCCGGTAGGTGGTGAGCTTTCCACCGATGATGGAGAAGAGCCCCTCCACCCGGGGCGCGTGGTCTCGAACGATGTGCCGGCGGGTGATACCGCTCTCCTTGCCCTCCGGCTGGTACGGCAGGGGCCGCAGGCCAGCGTAGGCATACAGCACACTCTCGCGCGTCAGCCCGGCGTCCGGGAACACCAGGTTCGCCTCGTCCAGCAGATAGCGGATCTCCTCTTCCGTCGGCACGACCCAGTCGAGATCGCCGTCGTATCGGATATCCGTCGTGCCAATCAGGTAGTGACCGTTCCACGGGATGATGAAGTACGGCCGGCCGTCGGATTTCGCCTCCACGTAGAGCGCGTCCGCCGGCGCACCAGGAAACGGCTCGACGACGATGTGGCTGCCCTTGGTACCGCCGATGAATCGCGGCATCTCGGCCAAATCGAGCTCGGCCAGGACCTTGTCGACCCACGGCCCCGCCACGTTCACCGTCACCGACCCGAACGCCCTGCCCCGCTCTCCCGAGTCGCCATCGACCCACTCCACGCCGCGCACCACGCCAGCCTCGACGATCAGGTCCACGACCTCCGCACCGGTGCGGACCGTGGCGCCGTTCGCCGCAGCGTCGATCGCGCTCTCCACGGCGACTCGCTCGGGAAATTCGACCTGGGCGTCGTAGTAGCGTGCGGCGCCAGTGAGCCCCTCGGCGTTGATGCCCGGGACATGCTCCACAGCCTGCGAGGGCGACATCATCCGATGCCGAGGCAGCGATTTGTCGTACGACAGCACATCGTAGCCGACCATGCCGATGCGAATCAGCAAGGGGCCACGGCGATGCCATCTGTAAATCGGGATGGTGAGCGGCAACGGGTGAACCAGGTGCGGCGCAACCCGCAGAAGTCGCTCGCGCTCGCGCAACGATTCTCGCACCAGCCCAATCTCGGCGTGCTCGAGATAGCGCAAGCCGCCATGGATCAATCGGCTGGACCAGCTGGTCGTGCCCCCGGCGATATCCGTCTTGTCGAACAGCGCCACCGAGAGCCCGCGCAGCGCGGCATCCCGCGCGATACCCGCGCCGTTGATTCCCGCGCCAATCACGATGAGGTCGTAGTGCTGGTCAGCCAAATGAGCCCGTCCTTTCAACCAATATCTTCTTCGGTCAAGGATACCGGGCGCCTGCCGCCACAACCAGAACACATGTGTGCGCGGCACGTGTTGGGCAAATTGACCTCGCCGTGGGCCGGTGATAGCATCGGCGTACCTGAACGGGTTTGAATGGGAAATGGCACGTCCGGATACGCGGCCAGTGGCAAATCCACAGGAGCACGCCATGCCGTTGCCATCGCGACCGAGCATCATGGACATCGCTCGTGCCGCCGGAGTCTCGCCGGTGCTCGTGTCCAGCGTGGTGACCGGGTACCAGTCGGACAACGCCCCGGTGAGTCCCGAAATCGCGGGCCGCGTCCGTGCGGCCATGGCGTCACTCGGCTACCGCGATCAGGAGGGCCCCGGCAAGGATGAGCATCGCCTCAGGATGGTGCTGATGCTGGTCCGCAGGCTGAGCAGCGCCAGCTCCCGCATGCTCGTCGAGCACGTCCAGTCGGCCCTCTCCACGAAGGGCTTGTGCCTTGCCATCCAGGAAGGCGAAGGCATCGAGTCTCTCGCGACTGTCTCGCAATTGCTGGACGACGGCGCGATCCAGGGCCTGATCGTCGAGACCGATGACGAAACGGCCGAGCCGCTGGCGCGCATGGCCGCATCTTCCCACCCGATTGTCGCCATCGGACCGAGGACCGGCTCCCCGTCACATGACGTCATCACCATCGACGACGGAAACGCGATCCGCGAGGCCGTGCTGTCGCTGATCGAGCGCCGTATCGAGCGCTTCATCCTCATCAGCCCGCGCGACGACTCCAACCGAGACCATGCCACGACCGTCGCTCGCGACCAGGTGCGCGCCCTCGGTGTGGCTCCCGAGCAGATAAGGACGCTGTACAGCAGCCACGACACCGTAGCGGCATTCAACGCTTTCTCGGCCGGGCTCGATACGCTGACCACTCCGGTCGGCGTTGTCGCCGGGTCGGATTCATGCGCGATCGGAGTCCTGTGGGCGTGTATCCGTGCCGGCCTGCGGGTGCCCGACGACGTCGCGATCCTCGGTCACGGCAACAGCCCGCAGAGCGAGATCACCAGCCCGGCAATTTCGACAATCGGCCCTGACCGAGACAGACTGCGACGAGCGGCCGACCTCATGCTGGAGCGACTCGACCAGCCGTCGCTCGCTGGCCGGCACATCATCGAGCCGTGGGCCTTCATCTCTCGCGAATCAACGTAATCGTTGCGAACACCGTCCCGTAGCGCCGCCACTGTGGCGGCCAGCGTTGAACAGCTGCCACCGGGGCAACGTCACAGGGTGTGTATCTGGATTGAGTCTCAGGTCAACGAATCGACCTTGTCCGCCCGACGGCCTCCTGCCAGTCGCCGTAACGACGTTGCCGCTCGTCGTCGCTCCATGTCGGCTCGAATCGCCGGTCCACCTCCCAGCTCTGGCGTACATCCTCTCGGCTGCCCCAGACGCCGGACGCAAGGCCGGAGAGATACGCCGCCCCCAGTACGGTCGTCTCAACGTTTTTCGGCCGGACCACCGGTACCCCGAGCACATCGGCCTGGATTTGCATGAGCAGGTCGTTCGCTGCCGCGCCACCATCGACCCGCAGCTCGCCCAGCTCGATGCCCGAATCCGCCTGCATGGCATCGATCACATCCCGTGTCTGGAACGCGATCGCCTCCAGCGCCGCGCGGGCGATGTGGGCCGCCGTGGTGCCCCGCGTAATGCCGGTTATCGTCCCCCGGGCGCCCGCATCCCAGTACGGCGCACCGAGACCGGCCAGCGCCGGCACGAAGACGACGCCGTCACAGTGTTCGACCGCCCCTGCCAGCGGTTCGATCTCTGCCGCGCTCTTGATGATGCCCAGACCGTCCCGCAGCCACTGGACCGCCGCGCCGGTCACGAAGATCGCTCCCTCCAGCGCATACTCGACTCGGCCTTCGATCCCCCAGGCAATGGTGGTGAGCAGCTGGTGATCCGAAGGGGTCGCCTCTTCGCCCGTCTGCATCAGCAGGAACGATCCCGTTCCATAGGTATTCTTCGCCTCCCCGGGCGCGAAGCAGGCCTGGCCGAACAGAGCCGATTGCTGGTCCCCGGCGACACCTCCGACCGGGATCGCTGTGCCGAAGAGCTCCGGTACTGTCTCCGCCAGGAGCTCGGCGTTCCCCCGCACCTCAGGCAGCAGCGATCGGGGGATGTTGAGGTCGTTCAACAGCTCCTCCGACCACTCGAGCTTGCGAATGTCGAACAGCATCGTCCGCGAGGCGTTTGAGTAGTCGGTCACGTGAACCGCGCCGCCCGACAGGTGCCACAGCAGCCACGTGTCCACCGTGCCGAACGCGAGCTCGCCTGCTTCCGCACGGCGACGCAGCGCGGGATCCTGCTCAAGCATCCACGCGATTTTGGTCGCGGAGAAATAGGCGTCGGGCACCAGCCCGGTGATTCGCTGATAGGTCTCCGTCATCCCGCGAGCCTGGATTTGCTCGACCAGCCCGGCGGTCTGCCGGCTCTGCCAGACGATGGCCGGCGCGACAGCCTCACCGGTGGTGCGGTCCCACAGGATCGTCGTCTCTCGCTGATTGGTGATGCCGATGCTCCCAATCGAGACCGGATCGGTTTTCGTTTCGTCGAGCACCTGGCGCATCATCGCGAACGTGACATCAATGATCTCGTGCGCGTCCTGCTCCACCCAGCCCGGGTGCCGATACTGCTGCGTGGTCTCCTGCTGCGCGGAGCCGAGCGCCCTCCCGCTCGTGTCGAACACGACCGCCCGGCTCGACGTGGTGCCCTGATCGATCGCCAGGATCCGTGGCTCGCTCATCCCCATGCCATTGCCTCACTGCTCATCCTCATCAGGTCGCTCGTGCTAGCCTATCCAAAGTCGACCACCATGACGACCCATCGCTTTACGCTCAGGCCAATGCCATGAACGACGTCGCGGCGACCCATGAAACGCTCGAAACGCGAGTGTCACGCATCATCGGCGATCAGGTGGTGCGCTCCCGCACGCTTTCGGGCGGGATGATCGGCGATGTTGTGCGAATGCGACTGGAACGCCTGCCAGATATCGTCGTCAAAACGGGTCAGGATGACGCCCACATGACGATCGAAGCGGACATGCTGAATCATCTGCGCGAATCCGGCACCATTCCCGTACCGGAAGTTTTCCACGCCGAGGACGATCTGCTGATCATGGAGTGGGTGGATGGGGAACATCTCGATCCGCGAGCGGAGGCCGACTGTGGTCGGCTGCTTGCCAATCTGCACGGCGTGACCAATCACCGGCACGGGTTCGGCGGAGCGACGCTCAACGGTCGCGTGTTGCTGACCAGCCCGTGGACCGACTCGTGGATCGAGTTCTACTCGGAACACCGGCTTCGCTTCTCGCTCGAGCTGGCCAACACCACCCGGCCGCTACCGCCCGAGCTGTTCTATGACGTCGCGGCCGTGCTCGACCGCGTCGGCGACCTTCTCCGGGAGCCTGACCGCCCCTCGCTGCTTCACGGCGATCTCTGGGCGGCCAACGTGCTCTCGGTCGGTGACAGGGTGACGGCCTTCATCGACCCGTCGACCTGCTACGGGGATCCGGAATTCGAGCTGGCCTATGTCGATGCCTGGCAATCGTTCGGTCCGGATTTTTGGGACGCCTACACCGCGCAGCAGCCGCTGGACGATGGGTATCGGGAAATACGCCGGCACGTCTACGCCCTGTATCCGCTCCTGATGCACGTTTACTACTTCGGCGACCGCTTCCTGGCGAAGCTGCGCGAAACCCTCGCCCTCATCCGCCAACGGATGTAGGGCCGGACCTCGACGGCGGTGGTTCACCGCTCCTCCTGGTCCGCCAGCCACATCGTGCGCGTTTCCCCAGTCGGCCAGATGAGGTCCGGAACGAAGCCGCGTACCTCCGGGCCGAGCAACACCAGGTCGCGCGGGAACCCCAGCCACAACGCAAATGGATCCTCGGTAATCGCCTCCTGCAGGTCCTGCAGCGCCTCGGCCATCTTCTCGGGATCGACAGCAGCGAAGTAGTCCTGCAGGGCCGCGTCGGCCGCCTCGTTGTGGTACCCGCCTGGATTCCAACCGGCCGTGTTGACACTGACATCCCACGCCGAGCCAACGAGATCGAACTCTGCGAACGCCGGGTAGAGCGAAAGGTCGTAGACCAGCAGGTCCCAGGTTCGATCGACGCTCCAGCGCGCGGTGAACTGGTCCAGCGGCAGATGCTCGATGTCGAGGGACGCACCAATCTCCCGAAGATCGCGATCCATCGCCTCAAGCGTCTCGAGTACCGCCGGCGCAGCCGTGTCGACCACCAGGGTGTTGAGCGCGAGCGAGTCGCCTATCGGGCTGTCGACGATCCCGTCGCCGTTCAGGTCGATCCAGCCGGCGTCCTCGAGGAGTCGCTTCGCCCTTCTCACGTTCCTCCGCGGATTCCGCCTGGCGGCATCGGCCCATCGCTGCGCGACCAACCCGGCCTGCTCCCAGTCGAGAAACCCACCCCAAACCTCTTCGGCGTACCGCTGCCGATCGAGCCCGAGCGAGAGCGCCTCCCTCAATCTCGTTTCGGCCAGCATTACCGGGTCGAACCGGTTGGGGTTGTTGAAATTGAACGCGGCGAACAGCGTGCGTGGCGCGTCAGTGACAATCAGCCTGCCCGTGGTCTGCAGCAGGCTCTCGACGCGCTGCGGGTCAATGCCGCCGACGATGTCCAGGTCGCCCTCCTGCCAGCGCTCGGCTCGCCGCGCGGCGTCCGCCTCCGGGACCAGCTCCAGCCGCTCCGCATGCGGTGGCGTGTCCCAGTAGTCATCATTGCGCACGAGCACGATGCCTTCGAGCCCGGCAGCGTCGAGCTTCCACGGACCTGTTCCCACCGGCACCCCATCGTCGAATGCAATGCCGTCGAGCGTTCGCTCGCCCACCGGGTTCGATTCCCAGTGGGCGCGATACTGCTCGCGCTGGAACACCGGGAGGGTGGCGACGTTGAATAGCCAGGCACCATCCGGCTCGGCAAATTCGAAGCGAAGCGTTGTCGGGCTTGTAGCGACGATGTCGGTAACGAGGCCCGATTGCCCGGCGATCACGCTGCGGTAGTCATCGCGGTAGGCGATGTGGCTGAACTGCGCGTCGGCGGCGGTGAAGTTGCTGCCGTCGTGCCAGGTCACATCGTTCCGCAGGGTGAACGTGAGTCGGAGTCCGTCGTCGTCCCACGCCCATGAACGTGCCAGTCCCGGCGCCGGAAGACCCGTCTCTGGGTCGATCCGAACCAGCGCGTCGAGATAGGACCTGGCCACCTGCGGGTCCTGACGCCCGAGTGGCGGCGCAAAATCGAGCAGCCCGCTCGGGGTGACCGCCACCCGAACCGTCCCGCCATCCGCCGGATCGCCATCATCCGGCAGGTCGCCGGCGGTGTGGATATCGAGCGGGTAATCCGGCACCGGTGTCGCCGCCGGACTGGCGGCTGGCGACGCGGCTGGGGATGCTTCGTGCGGAGCCACGGGTGACGCTTCCGGCGTCTGTGCCGCCAGGGACGCCGCGGCGCCACCGCCAAGCACGGCGACACTGCCGGCAATCAACGCGCGCCGCGTGACGCGCGGATCGGGAATCGTACGGGTATCGGTCATGGTGGGTGCCGGTCTCCAGCATTGAGGAAAGAACCCGAGCGGGAAGGCACGCAGGCGCGTTCCGACGGATTTCTCCTGAGGCGATCCGCCCGGTCATTGCAAGGAGTGTACGACAGTTGGGATTGCGCAAAAAAGACAGCCGGCCCGTATGGGGCCGGCGTCTTCGTTCGTACTGAAGCACCCTTCATATCAGCAAGTCGCCGCCCTGGGAAAGGCAGACGTTTCAGGCTGTCAGGATCATCGGCCTGGTGCGGCCTCCCCTGTCAGAACCCCGTACCACTCCCGCTCGCGCGAGAGCTACATTCGGCCGCGTCGAAGTAGTGCCGATTCGACGCAATTTCCGAACGCCCATCGGTCGCCGGAGCTGACTCCCGACCGGGTTCCTGAAAGAACTGGAAAAGGATGCACCCGACGCGTTAAACACCGAGTACTTCCAGCCACCCTCGGGGCTGTCAAACGGTTGGGAACCTGACGATCACAACTCTTCAGGTGTTTGACAGCGTCCCGATGCTTCAGTACTTTCCATGGTAGTCAGTTCCTGACCAATGTCAAGCGTCTCCGGCATGCAAAATACATCTATCTGACACTTTCGTATAGTGTTGCGGGTCCGATCGTACCACCTAGCGAGGGGCCCCGGCCCCGCGAAACCGCACCCGAACATCGCCTTTGCGCCGCGTCACCCGCAACTCATCGAGATGCTCCAGCGTAGGCTGGGCGTATTTTCGGCTCGTGGCGAACTGGTCGCGATATTCGGCCATGGTGATCGAGCCCGCTCGTTCGAGCCATTCAACCACATTTCTACGGATTTCATCGAATACCTTGGCGGGGTATGCGATCTGATCCGCCACGCGAACGATCTCACCCGTCACCGCCAGCGCCCCGAGCAGCGCGTCGTCAAGCTCGAAGGTCGATGGCGCGGGTGGGGAGTATGGATTGGCCTCCGCCGCTGCCAGGAACGCATCAGCGCGCCGGCGATCTTCCGCCGACAACTCGATCTCGAAGTCAGGCGCCGCCACCACCGCACCGTCAAGGCGCAGGGCGCCCCGTTGGGCGAGCGCGTGAAGAAGGTTATCGAGTCCCCGCTGCGATTGCACCTCCAGTGCGGCGGCGAGCTCGTCACGTCGCGCTCCCGGCAGGAGGGAGTGGCGAGCGTGATAGTCGGCGAGGAACGCGGCGGCGCGGTCCTGGGCGCGCACGAAGGATGCCCGCTGCATCACGACGGAGCGCGGCGAGACGTCCCCGTCCGACAATAGCACCAGCTCGCCTCGGTCAATCATGCCGGCGATTGCCTGCTCGGCATCGGGCAATCCCACGGTGCCGGCGATCGCAGAGACTTCCATCACCCTGTCGCCAATCGCCCCGGCGATCAGCTCTTCCGGCGTGCCCCGCTCCAGCATCTCCAGTGTGGCGATCACCTCGGGACGCAACCGTCGATGCCGCGCGGCGACGGGATCGATCACCACCCCGCCCCCAACGGTGACTGCTGGCGACGGGCGGCGCAACACGAAGCGGTCTCCCCGCAGTGCCACCGCGGGATGCGAGAGCCGCAACTGCACCCATCCCTCGTCGCCAGGATCGATCCTGTCGCGGTCCAGCAGCGTGAGCCTGGCGGGCACCTCGTCCGAGCCCACGAACACGATAAACTCGTCGTTCTGCTTAAACGGCACCGGAGAGTCGTCCAGCAACCTCACCCGCGCATCGAACCGCATCGATGGGGTCAGCGATCCCGAGGTGGCCACCGTGTGCCCGCGGCGCACCTCCGACCGGTCGATGCCCCCGAGATTCAGCGCGACTCGGGTGCCGGCTCGCGCGGTCGGCACCTGCTGACCATGCGCCTGCAGGCCACGTACCCGCACCGATCGCTGCTCGGGATAGATCGTCAGCTCGTCACCGGCGCGAATCTCCCCACTGAGCAATGTCCCGGTGACCACGGTGCCGAATCCGGCAACGTGAAACGAGCGATCGACTGGCAGGCGCACGGCTCCGCTCGCATCGCGGGAGGTGGCCCGGTCCAGCTCCGTCGCCAGCACGGATCGCAACGTATCGAGGCCGTCCCCGGTAATCGCCGACACCGCCACAATCGGGGCATCGGCGAGCGATGTCCCCTCGATCAACGCTCTCGTTTCCTCGACCACGAGATCGCGCCAATCCGGATCGACGAGATCTGTCCGGGTTACCACTACGATCCCGTGCTCGATCCCGAGCAGGTCGAGGATGGCGAGATGCTCGCGGGTTTGCGGCATCGGGCCGTCATCGGCGGCAACGATCAGCATGGCGAGGTCGATCCCGCCCGCGCCGGCGAGCATGTTCCGCACCAAACGCTCGTGCCCGGGCACGTCGACAATGCTCACCGCGCGGCCATCGGGCAGCGTGAGCGCGGCGAACCCGAGGTCGATCGTCATCTCGCGCTCGCGTTCCTCTGCGAGCCGGTCGGGATCGACCCCGGTCAGCGCCTTGACGAGCGTGGATTTGCCATGATCGACATGTCCAGCGGTGCCGATCACGAAGGGGATGTCGTTCTGCGGGTGGTCGAGGGAGGAAGTGGCGTTCATCGCCGACAAGTATACGAAGACCCACCGCGCTTGTCGCCAGCTATCAGTGCCGGATGTCCTGCTGATCGATCGCGCCACGCGCCTGCCGCGAACCGGTTTCCCGCACCAGCGCTTTCAGGAACTCCGGCCAGCCGTGATCGTCGAGAACGGCGATCAGGCGGCCCTCCGGATCGATCACGAAGGTCGCCGGAAAATCGATCGCCGGAAAGCGATGCGCGAAGCCATGCCTGGGATCGAACACCACCGCCGGCCTGGCATCTGCCTCCATCGCCGGACCTGAGACAACGTTCAGCGCGACAAAATCCGCCGCGGGCAAGGTGCCGATCGCGCGGTCCGAATCCGGCGGTTGCTCGGTTACCCGCAGCACCACCCACCGGCCGGCGTAGCGATGCAGCGATACCGATCCGCCACAAGGCTTCACGAGCCGCAGGTCGGAAAGCAGGTTTGGATGAGGCCCCGTCAATCCCCAACGCCTGGGGAAGTCGCAGATGGATTGCATGAAGACTCCCGATTACGCCACCACAGCAGGAGATGAAGGGCGCCATCGCGCCGGTCGGCCTCCATTGTGTCGCCGTCGACGTCGGAATCCATCAGCAAAATTGCGGAAATTTTCCGTAACGATTACGTAGGCGCGCCTCCGCCGCCCCGAGCACATCCCGTAGTTCATGTGCCCGGAACGGCGCGATGAGTGTTTGGCTCGCGTTTCAGTCGGCCACCGCGACAAGGCGGTCGGCCGCGGGGGCGGGCGCGAAGATCGGATCCAGCGCCATTCGCAATGCATCCACACCACGGTGGATTTGCTCGAGAGTCGCCGGCGTGATCGTGTGACTCGCATCGCAGAGCGCGCTGTCGGGATCGGGGTGCACTTCGATGATCAAGCCGTCCGCGCCGGCAGCCATCCCGGCCATCGCCATCCGGGCCACCAGCGATCGTTGACCGGTGCCGTGGCTCGGGTCGACGATGATGGGCAGGTGCGTCAGCTCGCGCAGTGCCGGCACCACGTTGAGATCGAGGTTGAACCGGAACGCGCTGTCGAAACCCCGGATGCCACGCTCGACCAGCACGACATTCGGATTGCCGTGCGCCATGATGTACTCGGCGCTCATCAGGAACTCTTCCATCGTTGCCGAGAAGCCGCGCTTGAGCAGAACCGGTCGCTGGCTCCTGCCCACGCGCTTCAGCAGCGGGAAGTTGGCCATATTCCGGCTGCCGATCTGGAGCATGTCGGCGTACTGGGCAACCAGGTCCACCTGGTCGGGCTCCAGCACCTCGGTCACCACCGGCAACCCCGTCGCCTCGCGTGCGTCGGCGAGATGCTTCAACCCTTCCTCACCGAGTCCCTGGAACGAGTATGGCGAGGTGCGCGGCTTGAACGCGCCACCGCGCAGGACCTGCGCTCCGCTGCGCTGCACCATGTGGGCGTTCTCGATCAGGCTGTCGCGATCCTCGACCACGCACGGGCCCGCCATGATCACCGGATCGGCGCCACCAATCGCGACGTCGCCGACCATCACCACGGAGTCGCCACGCATCTCCCGGCTGGCGAGCATGTAGGGCCTGTGGGCACCTTCGATCCGCACGACACCGGGCAGGTCGAGCCGCTCGAACGGCAGCGCCCCGCCGACACCGACGACGGTGCCGCCCTTTTCGTTGACGATGGTTTGCACGGCCAGGCCGCGTCCAAGCCCCTCCTGTCTGATGGTTTCGATCGATACGGCGGGTGCATCCGGCTGAAGCTCGATAATCATGGCGTTCCTGGTCCTTTCCCTGCTGATACGCTGATAGGTCGAATACCGCTCGGTTCAGGGTTAGGTCTCGCCTCTGGCTTCTCGCTGCACCGGCACCGCACCGGGCAACAAAAAAACCGAGGTGTTGACCTCGGCTCCCCCGTCGTACGGTGCTGGTTCTGCGAAGGCGACTACGTGCTCATAACACGAAACCGCCCCGCCAGCGCCGCCGGGGGGGTGGTAAAGTACCAGAAATAGAACGCGGACTCGCACGACCGAGGCATCGCCTCAATCGCGCTTGCGGTACGTTCTTCGACTGGTGTGTTGCACTCAATCGCATTCATCGTGATTGCAGCCTACTCGCCAGTATCGTCCCCTGTCAAGCCCCACGTTCAAACTCGCGCGGAGTTGCCATATGTCCGACGCCGATCAGCCGCCCCTGGTGCTCACCACCAACCCCCGGCTCTCCTTCGCCCTGCACGGTAGCGGAGCCGATCTCGAGCGCGCCATGGAGGCGGTCGGACCGGACGAAGTGCGGAAATGGCTGCTCAACCGCACCGGGGACGAGATCGAGCCCGACCACCTCGATGCCGCCCTTGCCGCCTGGTTCGAGTCCGAATCGCCCGACGACCGGGTCATCGCTCGCGTCGAGCTGGCCGAGCTGATCGGCGATACGGACGAGGCGACCAGCGAGCTGCTTTGGGAAGCGTCGTTGCGTGAAGGGTACGAGCGCGGCGACGCCGAGCTCGCCTTCGATGCGGTCGCCAACCTCGCTCGCATCGCGGAAGACACCGGCGATCCGCTTGCCGCCGCCGAGTACTTCATTGAATTCCTGAACTGGCGCCGGCAAGGGGACCATGTCGCCGACCCCGAGTTCGTCCACCAGGCATTCGAGGAGATTATCCGCCTGGCCGAGGCCGAGCGTCAGGCAGCTGTCGCAGCACGCTACCAGGCCGCCCACGCGCAATTCACTCGTCTCGCGGATGCCGAGGACGATCGCGCCACCGAGGGCGACTGGGCTCCGGGCGCTCCCCCATTCTCCGGCTGGGAATAAACGACGCACACGAGCGCACATCGCGCATCGTGACGAATCCGGCTATTGGGTCAGATGGCGTGAACACGACTCCGGCGACACGTCCGGCCAGCGCCCTGAGCAGTCTCTTCATCACTCCAGCTTCGACGCCCGAGCGTAGCCCGGTGGCTGGCGCGCGTCTTGCGACAAAGCAGGAGGTGTCGCACAATGCCTTACATGAGGCACGGGCAACTGCCCGCGGCGCCATGCTCCAACGCGGGAGCATGTCGAGATTTTTCAGGAGGAACCAGTCAATGGCCTACGAACTCCCCCCGCTTCCGTACGCGTACGATGCGCTCGAGCCCCACATCGACGCGCAGACGATGGAGATCCATCACAGCCGCCACCACAACACCTACGTGACCAACCTCAACGGCGCGGTCGAGGGCACCGACCTCGAGTCCCTGAGCATCGACGAGCTGGTCAAGAACCTTGACCGCGTGCCGGAGGACAAGCGCACAGCGGTCCGCAACAACGGCGGCGGTCACTGGAACCACAGCTTCTTCTGGAAGATCATGGGCCCCAACGGCGGTGGCCAGCCGACCGGCGAGCTCGCCCAGGCGATCAACGACGCCTTCGGCAGCTTCGACGCCATGAAGGAGCAGTTCGCCAAGGCAGCCGCCGGTCGCTTCGGGTCCGGCTGGGCGTGGCTCGTTGTCGATGGCAACGGCAAGCTGGCCATCACCAGCACGCCGAACCAGGACAACCCGCTCATGGACGGCTCCGGCACGCCCGTGATCGGCATCGATGTCTGGGAGCACGCCTACTATCTCAAGTACCAGAACAAGCGCCCCGACTACATCAGCGCCTGGTGGAACACCGTCGTCTGGAACGCGGCGAACGAGAACTTCAAGAGCGCGAAGTAAGCCGCTGAGCTCGGTTGAAGGCAGG
>CBFGRG010000032.1:0-13121 GCA_965651105.1 uncultured bacterium
TCATCCTGAGCGCAGCACGCGTCGCGTGCGAAGTCGAAGGATCTCTTGCGCTCGGAAGAAGCAGCTCGGCAGGCAAGAGATCCTTCGGCTCCACGCCCTGCGGGCGCTCCGCTCAGGATGACACGGGGGCGTTGCGGCCGGGAGGCGACCGCGTCGTCGGGATGTCCCTGGGCAGCACCATCTCCCGTGGCCCCATCTCGATGGCGTCGACCAGTCGGACGCCGCGCACGCGGCCACCGGGCCGCCAGGGACCGCGCAGGATGATGGCAGGGATGGTGGTGGGGACGCGCGTGCAACGGCTGGCCCGAGCCTGTCAGCGGCGCTCCTCTCCTCCCGGCCCTCGGAATGTGGGGAACGATGAGGCACCTCGGCCCGAGTCCGCGGGCGGCGATGGCCACGACCTGGCGCACCTGGGTGGCGCGGTCTACGTGGTGACGAACCCCTCGCGTTTCAGCACGTCCCAGTGAAGCCGGCGCACATCGTTTGCAGTGAGATCCCGAGGATCGGCCCAGCGAACCTCGATGATCTCGCTGTGATCCTGCCGCCACGCCGGATCCGGCATCTCCCCAACCGTGCCGCGCACCACGAACGACAGCGCGTGATAATAGCGCTCCGAAGGGCTCCGGATGAAGTGATCCGCGATCAGCGCCAGCGTCGCCGGGTCCGGCGTGAACCGGTACCCTGTCTCCTCGTAGACCTCACGGACGCTGCCCTCCAGGATCGTTTCTTCCCGCTCGACCTCGACCCCGCCGCCTGGCAGCGTCAGCCCCGGGCCGGCCGCGACGATCTGGTCGACCATCAGCACGCGACCGTCGCGCACGACCAGCGCGTAGACAGCGACGCGCCAGTTGACCGGTTTTCCGGGTGGAAGCGGGTGCGATTCGTACGCCTGATCGAGATAGCGTCTCACGCTTCGTTCTTCCCACCGAGGATCGCGTCGCGAAGGGCGATCAGCGCCGGCGATTCAATTTCCTCCTGCGCCATCTTCGTGAAGCCGGACAGCGGCAGGCCGGGGTGCCGGCGGGCGTAGGCGCGCGCCTGGACGAACGCCTCGAACCGGTCGATGTCCTTGGCGAAGCGGGCCTCCGGTGTCTCCTGCGCCTCATACTCCTTCCAGAGCGACACGATCTCGTCACCGGCGTCGTCCGGCATCAGCTCGCGCAGCGTTGCCATCGCCTCGGCCTCGCGGGCGTCCTTGGCGGCCTTGTCCTCCGCCGAGCGCACGTGCCGGCGGCTGAAGAAGTCGCGCAGTGCCGCCTCGTCATGCACGGGGATATCCGCGCGGTCGTAGGGGGGCGGGTCACCGGTGATGACCTCGGCGAGGTCGTGCACCAGCAGCAGCTTGATCAGCCTGTCGCGGTCGAGCTCCGGGCCGGCGGTCAACCAGCCGATCAGCGTCGCCATGAGGATGTGGTCGGCGACCGACTCGGTCTCCGAAGGTGGCACCCCGCGATCGAGCCAGCCGGTGCGGTGGGTGGATTTGAGCTTGAGCAGGTGGTCGAGCAGGGGCACCAGGCGATCGGGGCGGGTCACGAGGCGGCCCCTCCAACCTTGAGGTGGTCATCCAGAAAGGCGATCGCGCGGTCCCAGGCGTCCCGGCTCGCGGCGTATGCCGGCGAATCCTCGGCGAAGGTCAGGAAGCCATGACCGACATCGGGGTAGATCACATGATCGAACGGCTTGCCGGCGGCGGCGAGCGCGTTGACATATGCCTCGACGTTGTCCATGCCGACGCCGGTGTCGTGCTCGCCCCAGAGACCGAGCAGCGGAGATGAGATCGCGGCGATTTCGGCCGCGTCGAGCGGGCGGATCGGGGCATTCTCGGTCGCGGCCTTCGCCGGGAATCCGTAGAAAGCGACGCCGGCCGCCGGGCGCGGTTCGCGCGCGGCCAGGAGATAGGTCAGCGTGCCGCCCATGCAGAAGCCGATCACGCCGAAGCTGCCGTCGCAACCCTCCTGTCCGGTCAGCCACGTCGCCACGGCTTCGAGGTCTCCGAGCTGGTTGGCCTGCTTCGCCTCTTGTGAGCGCGCCATCACGGCCTGGCGGCCTTCGCCCTCCGGCGGCCCCTCGCGGTGGAAGAGGTTGGGCAGCGCGACCGCGTACCCGGCCAGCGCCAGCCGGCGGGCGACGTCGTGATAGAAGTCGTTGGCGCCGTGGATATCGTGAATCAGCACAATCCCTGGCGCCGGGGCGTCGCCTTCGGGGCGAACCAGCAGCACCGGAATTTCCGCGTCCTCGCGGGAGACTGTCGTCATCGTCTCGGTCAGCGGCGCGCCGCCGCTCACGGGTTTCGGGCAGGAGTCATGGCACATCCGGATACCCTCGTCGTTCGGCTGGTGGGCGTTCGGTTATGTCGGAATGGTGCCGCACCAGCGCGCCGTTGTCGACGCGGCGAGCGTTCCCGCGGCGGGCGAACTGTGCGAGGATAGGCCGTCGAGTCGTCATCTTTCGCCGGGACCCGCATGCCGCGCATCACACCGCTCAACCTGCCGACATTCCATCAGCTCATCCGCCCCGGGTTTTCCGGCTGGCGGATGTTGTTGCTTGCGTGGCTCGCGGTCTTCTTCACCGGGCCGGGGCAGACCTACGGCACCTCTGCCTTCGTCGACCCGATGATCGAGGACCTCGACATGTCGAGGTCGCTCTTCTCCGCGCTCTACTCGGTGGGCACGCTCGCGAGCGCCGCGGTGCTGATGCTGCTGGGCCGGCAGATCGACAATCGCGGCTCGCGCCTCGTGCTGGCGGCCGCGACCGCCGGACTGGCGCTCGGGGCGTTCGCGCTCGGTCTGGCGAACGGCCCCGTGCTGGTGCTCGTCGGCTTTGCCCTGACCCGCGCCTGCGGGCAGGGGCTGATGGGGCTCGCCGCCCGGACGATGATTCCGCACTGGTTCGTGACGCAGCGCGGCAAGGTCTTCTCGCTGCTCGGGCTGGCAAGCACCTTCAGCCTGGCGATCATCCCGCCGGTGCATGAGCGCCTGATTGCCTGGTTCGGCTGGCGCGGCGCGTGGATGGTCGATGCCGCCGTGCTCGCCATCGTGCTGGTGCCGCTGTTCGCGGTGTTCGTTCGCAGCAAGCCCGAGGATGTCGGGCAGTTTCCGGATGGTGTGCGGCCGGTTGGCGACGAGGCGGTCGCCGCCGCCAGCGCCGACGCCGAGCGCGGCCTGACGCTGCAGCAGGCGTTCCGGACCTTCGCTTTCTGGGGCCTGGTCGGGGCGAGCGTGGTGCCCTCGCTGGTGGTGACCGGCCTGGCGTTCAACCAGGTCGCGATCTTTACCGACAAGGGCATGCCGAGCTCGTTGGCCGCGACGACCTTCACCGTTGAGTCGATGGCGGCGTTGCCGGTGACGCTGGCGATCGGCTGGGTGGTCGATCGCTACCCTGTGCGCTATGTGCTGGTGGCGGGGCAAGTGGCGCTCGCGCTGGCGATGGTCGCGTTGCTGATGGCGGATGGCATCCTGCTGGCGCTGGTGTATTCCGCGCTGCGTGGGGCGTCTGGCGCGCTCTGGATGGTCGGGGCCGATGTCGCCTGGCCGCAGTATTACGGTCGAAGGTATCTGGGCAGCATTCGTGGGTTCGGATTTGGCGTCGGGGTGTTCGGTTCCGCCCTCGGGCCGCTGCCGTTCGGCATCGCCTACGACGCCCTCGGTGGCTACTCGACCGCGATCGCGGCGCTGCTGGTGTTGCCGGTGCTGGCGGCGGTCGCGGTCTGGTTCGCGAAGCCGCCGCACTTGCCGGACTCAGAGCCCGCCGCCCCGACCGCCTGACGCGGCATCGGAGCCGGCGTCCACAGGGCGTTGCGGGGGTGGTCCTCGTCGATCCTGTAGCCCCGAACCTCGTGTGCGGGGCCGCCCGGTGGTCGCGTAGCGGCCACAAACGTTGGCAGGGCCCGATCCCGTGCGGGGCCGTCCCTGGACGCCGCCCTGTGGGCGGTCGGGCGGACGACTCGCGGTTGCCGGCTTTGGCGGGACGGCTGAGGTCCGCCCCTACGTGTGACGGTCCAGGCAGGCCGTTCCTACTCCCCGATGAAGAGCAGGCAGACCGTCGAAGGGATGTCCTCGATGACGGCTTCTTCCGAAAGCAGCCCCGTCTCCGGATCGCGGGCGAACACGGCAAGGTTGTCGCTGTTCTGGTTGGCGACCAGCATCCGCGTCCCGTTGGGATCGAGCGTGAAGTTGCGCGGGAACGAGCCTCGCGTCGGGGCGTGCCCGATCGGCGCGACCTCGCCGGCGTCGTTCGTCACCTGGAATATCGCGATGCTGTCGTGCCCCCGGTTCGAGCCGTAGACGAAGCGTCCGTCCGGCGAGACGATCACGTGCGCGCAGTAGGATTCCTCGTCGTACCCCTCGGGCAGCGTCGAGATCGTCTGTCGCGTTTCCAGCGCGCCGGTGTCAGCGTCGAAATCGCAGGTCAGCAGCGTGTTGTCGAGCTCGTTGATGACGTAGGCGGTGGTGCCGTTGGGCGCGAAGGCGAAGTGGCGTGGACCGGCGCCGGGCGCGGTCTTCATCGCGCTGACCCGTTCCAGTTGGCCGTTCTCGGTGAGACGATAGGTGATGACCTCGTCGGCGCCCAGATCAGTCGCGATGACGAACCGGCCGCCCGGCGCCGGTGCGATCATGTGCGCGTGCGGTCCCTCCTGCCGGCCTTCGAACGGTCCCGAGCCCTCGTGCTGGACGACACTGACCGCCTCGCCGAGCGTGCCGTCGTCGGCGATCGGCAGTGCCGAGACCGAGCCGCTGCCGTAATTGGCAACCAGCGCGTAGCCACCGGTGGGGTCGATGCTGACGTAGCAGGGGCCGTTGCCGCCGGTGGACTGCTGGTTGATCTTCATGAGGTCGCCGGTATCGGCGTCGCGTCGGAAGGCAGTGATCGTGCCGCCGTCGCCTTCGCCGACCGAGTAGATGTATTCGCCACCCCTGGCCGCGGCGAGGAATGAGGGGTTGGCGACGTTCTCGACGACTCGGGAGTTGCCGAGCTCGCCGGTCGCGGAATCGTAGTCATAGATGCCGATGCCGCGGGCGCGGCCCAGCGGCGGCGCGGTGTAGGTTCCGGTGTAGAGCAGGGTCATGGATGATTCTCCGTAATGCTGACGCGGACACAACTCCGGGCATCATCGGCAACCGGCCATCACCCTGTCAACCGGCGGCGTCGCCATGACAGGGGCGGGCCTCCCAAGCGGCGCGGCCCCAGGGGAGTGAGTGTAGTGTGGGTGTTCGCCCGGTGACCGCGATTCGGCCACCGGGCAGGGGAGGATTCTGTCTTCAGGCAGGGCCCGCTGACCCGATCAGACGTTGTCGGCGGCCTCGGCCAGCGTGGGGATGAAGCGGTCCAGCATGTAGGGGATGGAGAGCACCGAGAACGCGGACGTCGCCATCACCAGGTCCTCGCCCACGATCGCGGCGAAGCGCCCCTCCGACACCGCCGGGATCGCCTGGAACGCCGGCAGCTCCTGCGCCGCCGCGTATTCCTCTTCGTTGGTGAACCACATCACCACGATGTCCGCCTCGATCGTCCGCGCCAGCTCGTAGCTGATCTCCACGTAGTACGTGGCCTCCATCGCCTGGGCGTCCAGGCTCTGCGTGAACTCACTCGGCTCCAAGCCGATCGCTCTCAGGAACAGCGAGCGCGTATCCGTGGTCGTGTAGAAGTTGAAGGTCGTGCCTTCGCCCATGTTGCCGTAGGCGAACGTCTTGCCGGCCAGCTGTGGGTAGTCGTCCGTCTGCGACGCGATCAGCGTCTCGGTCTGCGTCACCAGCTCCTCGGCCGCCGCACTCATCCCGAGCGCCTGCCCGGTGATCAACTGGACATCCTGCCACGACGTGCCCCAGGCCACCTCGGGGTAGGCCACCGTCGGCGCGATCTGGCTCAGCGTGTCGTACTCCTCGGGGGTGATGCCGGAGTAGGGCGCGAGGATGACATCCGGTCGCAGCCCGATGACGTCCTCGAACGGTATCTCGGTCGAGGTGTCCAGCATCGTCGGCAGCGTGCGCCCGTCGAGCGCTGCCCGGGTCCACGGCAGGAAGCCATCTTCGTCGCCGCCCCACGCCTGGAACGGAATGCCGACCGGATCGACACCCAGGGCGATCACCGCGTCGGGCGTCGACCAGCCAATCGCCACGACGCGATCCGGCGCGGCCGGGATCTCCGTTTCTCCATAGACATGCGGGATCGTGACCGGGAAGGTATCGGTCACGGCGGCGGCAGGGCTGGCGCCCGGCGTGCCGGTCTGGGCCAGCAGGCCTCCCGGACGTGTCCCGGCGAGGGCGATTCCCGAGACGATGGATGACATGACGAGGTGACGACGGGTGAGAGAACGGGGCATGCGTGCTCCTCCAGCGTGGTTGGCTCGACTCGATCGGCGCCGGCGGCACGCCGGCAGGGATCTCGAAAATCCGACCTATGCGGTCTGATATGCGTGAATCCTAGATTGCCGCCGCGCCGCTGTCAATCGCCAGTCGCCCCGCCGTCCTCGCGGCTACCCCGCGAGCTGTTCCCGGCCGGGAGCGGGGACGAGCACCACCGGTGCCACCGCCTCATGGACGAGCTGCTCGGCCACGCTGCCCATCAACCACCGGCGCACCCCACCTTCACCATGACTCGTCATCACGATCACATCGTCAGGCATCAGCGATTCCAGGATCCGCGGCACGGTTTCGCCGATGAGCGTCTCGCTGCCGGCGTTCACCCCGGTTGCGGCGATCTTCGATGCTTCGGACTCCAGCGCGCCGCGGATCGCCCGGATGTATCCCTCATACCAGGCGCGGTCGACCGTCGGCACCGGCAGCCCCGGCACCGCTCGGGCGATACGCTGGTAAATCCGGTCGCTCGGGTCCTCACCCTGACGGGCGACCATCTGTTCCGCCGTCGGGACCACGCGCACCAGGTGAACCGGCACGCCGAGTCGGCCGGCGAGGGTCGCGGCGACCGGGATCGCGTTCCGGGCCAGCTCCGAGCCGTCGAATGGCACGACGATCCGGCCAACCGGGGCGGGGTCGTGGATGAACGGCGCCGGCTCGGAGCGCGCGGGCACGAGCATCACCGGCACCGAGGCGACCCGGGCGACACGGTCGGCGACGCTGCCGGCGATGATCCGCCCGGCGACGCCGCGACCCTCGGTCGCCATCACGATCATGCTTGCGCCCTGCCGCTCGGCTTCGATGATGATCTCGTCGGACGGCGCGCCCAGGCGGACGACCTTCGTGATATTCGGGGTGAGGTCCGCGATCTCCTCGGCGACGGCATCGAGATACGCCGTCGCGCCGTCGAGGGCCTGGCGCTGCAGGATGTCGTAGGTCTCGGGCGTCATCGCGCCGATCCCGGCCGAGGGCAGCGTCAGGCCGACCGCTCGCAGCAGCACGATCTGCGTCGTGTCGGTGGCGATGGCGCGCAGCCAGGGAATGGCGGCCATGCCGACCCACGAGCCGTCGAGCGGGACGAGGATACGGTCGGTAGTGGATGATGTGGACATGGTGGCGGTCTCTCCTTCGCGCATGGTGAACGCCCCTGAGCGGGACCGAGCTGTGCCTACAGGATAGGGTTCGTCGCATCACGCACGCGCTACATTTGTGTCGACCGCCGTTACAGATCCATGTCGATTGCCCAATCGGTGGGGGATGAGAGGTCGCAGCCGGGACCTACACCGGAGGCCAGGTGAGCATCCAGCCGCCATCGACGAAAAACGTCGATCCCGTGCAGTAGCTTGCCGCGTCGGAGGCGAGAAACAGCGCCATGTTGGCGATGTCGGCCGGCTCCCCGGCCCGGCGAGCCGGGATTTGCGCCTCGGCCCACGGCAGGTACTCCGGGTCTCTTGCCACCTGGCGCTGCATCGGCGTCAGGATCATCCCCGGCGCGATGTCGTTGACCGTGATGCCGTGTGGCGCCAGCTCGGCCGCCTGCGTCCTCGTCAGGTTGCGCAGCCCAGCCTTCGAGACGTTGTACGGCGCGGCGCCGGCCGTGCAGGCCTCCTCGTGGACCGAGCTGATGTTGATGATCCGTCCACCCTCGCCACGCTCCAGCATCCGCTGCGACGCCAGCCGGGAGAGATAGAAGGGCCCGTAGAGGTTGCTCTTCAGCACGCGATCCCACATGGCGGGGTCGAGCTCGTGGACCGGCCCACCGCCGCCGTGGCCGGCGCAGTTGACGAGGATGTCGATTCGCCCGAACGCCTCGTCGACCGCGGCGAAGATTGCCTCCACCTGGGCTTCATCGCCGACGTCGCCCTGGACGATGAGCGTCTTTCGGCCGGCGTCTCGCACCGTGCGCGCCGTCTCCTCGGCGCCCTCGCGGTCGGTGTGGTAGTGAACGACGACATCGGCGCCGCTGGCGGCAAAGCGCTCGGCGATCCCGCGCCCGATGCCGCTATCCGATCCAGTAACCAGGGCGACCTTTCCGTCCAGTCGCAGCTCCATTGCCTTCTCCCAACATAAGGTTCCTGGCGGCTCGTTTCGCGCCGATCCGCGGGGTACGGCCGCCATGTCGGGAGCCTACATGGCGCTCGCGTCACCGTCGAGGATGCGCCGCCAGAACGCCCCCAGCAGCTCCTGCTCCTCACCCGTGAAGTGGCTGAGGAACCGCTCCCGGACGCTCGCCCAGTGCACCGCCTCGGCCTCGGCGGCGAGCTCGCGCCCGGCATCCGTCACGACTGCCAGCGCGCCGCGCCGGTCGGATGCGTCCGTCTCGCGGGTGACGAGCCCCCGCCGCTGGAGACGCTCGACGAGGCGGGACATGCCGCTGGCGCTCAGCAGGACGGATCCGGCCAGCTCGGCCATGCGCATGCGTCCCGCCGGATGGTGGGCGAGCATCGCCAGGACCTCGAACTCGCTGGTCGCGATTCCGAATTCTGCCTCCAGCTCCGCGTCGAACGTCTTCATCAGGGCCGAGTGGACGCGAAGCAGCCCGCCCCAGGCTTCCGCCTCGCGCGGCGTCAATCCCGAACGACACAGCTCCTCTACGGCGCTCTCCATAGCTTCATCCCTTGAAAGGTACTTGCGCGGTCAAGTATCATGGTAATCGTCGCTTGCTTGCGCACGCAAGTATACGCGATACGGGACTCAATCGACATCGGGAGCACAGCACATGACCCGCATCGGAATCATCCTCGGCAGCACGCGACCCAACCGCAACGGCGAGCAGGTTGCCAACTGGGTGCTCGATTTCGCCTCGCAGCGCGGCGACGCCACCTACGAGCTCATCGACCTTCGCGACTTCGACCTGCCGAACTACGACGAGCCATTCCCCTCATCGATGGGGCAGTACCAGAACGAGCACACGAAGCGCTGGGCGCAGACTGTCGACGCCTACGACGGCTTCGTGATCGTCACGCCCGAGTACAACCACAGCATCCCCGGCGCGCTCAAGAACGCGCTTGATTTCGTCTACGCGGAGTGGAACAACAAGGCGGTCGGCTTCGTCTCCTACGGCGCCGCCCTCGGCGTGCGCTCCGTCGAACATCTCCGCCAGGTTGTCGGTCACCTGCAGATGGCCGATGTCGGGCAGACAGTCTCGCTCTCGATCTTCACCGAGTTCGAGAACATGCAGACCTTCACGCCGGCCGACATCAGCGTTGACGCGCTCAACACGATGCTCGATCAGCTCATCGCCTGGACACGGGCGCTGATGTCGCTGCGGGTGGCCGCCGTCGCCGCCGACTGACATCGTCGATCGCGCCAGCGTGCCGCGATCGGTGGCACTCGCTGCCATCGCGGCCCGCGCCGATGCTATGGTAGAGGCAGTGATGCGCGCCTTGCGCGCGATTCGTTGCAGAACGACGGAGGCGCGGGGTGTTCAGTCCCGCGCCTTGCCCGTATCCGACGGGCACCGCCGACGAACCGTGTGCTCCCATTCTGGTCGTCCCTTCCGTCGCTGACAGTCGAGCGGCACGCCCCGGTGGCGCGTCCGTCGCGGCCGCCGCGCAGAGGAGAGGGCCACCTTGGTCACTGCTTTCCGCGACCTGGCGTCG
Organism: uncultured bacterium; assembly: GCA_965651105.1. Taxonomy (GTDB): domain Bacteria; phylum Chloroflexota; class Chloroflexia; order Thermomicrobiales; family UBA6265; genus JACCVC01. The sequence continues at coordinate 9,956 of CBFGRG010000032.1, forward strand.
CGTCTACCCCGTATCCTGCCCGAGGATGATCCGAACGAGCCCGAGGTCTTCGAGGAGATGACGCTCCAGGAGCACCTCATGGAGCTCCGCGACCGGATCGTCAAGATCGTGATCGGCGTCGTGCTGGGGTTCATCCTCGGCGCGATTCTTGTCCCCACGGTGCTTCGGAGCATCAATGAGGCCGCCAACCTCGACGACGGGCTGGACATCCGCGGCCCTGCCGACCCGGTGATGATCTTCTTCCGCATCGCGCTCTATATCGCGATCGGGGTGACGCTGCCGAACATCATCTACCAGGTGATTGCCTTCCTCGCTCCCGGCCTCACGCGCCGGGAGAAGCGGTTCGTTTTCTCGTCGATCCCATTCATGCTTCTGCTGTTCGTCGGGGGTGTCGCCTACGGCTACTTCTTCGCGATACCGCGGGCACTCGACTTCCTCTCCGGTTTCCTGAGCGACTACATCGATTTCAACATCGACGCCTCGGAGACGGTCAGCTTCTACGTCGCGCTGATGCTCGGGCTGGGCGTTTCGTTCCAGTTGCCGCTGATCATGTTCGTCGTTGCCAAGGTCGGGCTGGTCACGCCGCAGAAGATGCGTCAGTGGCGCAAATTCGCCGTCCTCGGCATCGTCATCGTCGCGGCGATCGTGACGCCGACGACCGACCCGATCAACCTCGCGCTGGTTGCGGTGCCGCTCTACCTGCTCTACGAGGTCGGGATCATCATTTCGCTGGTGTTCGCCCGGACGACGCTGCGGTCGCACCTGCCCGAGACCGCGGAAGCGGCAAGCCCTGGCGGGTGACCAGGGCCAGCCGCTGCGGTGACTCGTGCGCCCACCTGATCGTCACTCCGAGCTTGTCGAGGAGCCAGTGGGGAGCGAGCTGATCTGCGCTGAGGGGGTGGTCTTGCCGAATCGCGGCTGGCACCTGTCTTGCGCCCGGTGACGGGATAACCGCTCTCGTACCGGGAGGACCACCCCATGACCACCGCCCCACCGGCACCCGCCACGCGCGTACCGGTCACGCTCACCATCAACGGCCAGGACCACGCCATCCTCGTCGAGCCGCGCCGGACGCTGCTCGACGCCCTTCGGCACGACCTCGAGCTGACCGGCACCAAGAAGGTCTGCGACATCGGTGACTGCGGCGCCTGCACCGTCGTTGTCGATGGCCGCGCCATGTATTCCTGCCTGCTGCTCGCTGTCGACTGCGACGGCCGCGAGATCGTCACCATCGAGGGCCTCTCCGACGGGCAGGAGCTCCACCCGCTGCAGGATGCCTTCATTGAAGACGATGCCTTCCAGTGCGGCTTCTGCACGTCGGGCCAGATCATGAGCCTGCACGCGCTGCTCGACGATGACCCCAACGCCTCCGATGCCGAGATCGAGCGCGCCGTCACCGGCAACCTCTGCCGCTGCGGCGCCTATCGCAACATCGCGAAGGCGGGCCGTCGCGCCGCCGACCAGATGCAGGCCAGCGGAGGTGCGTCATGACCGATATCGACGTCAAGCGCACCGGCTCCGGCGAGGAGATGACGATCGAGCTGACCGAGCGCAGCGATGTGCCCACGTGGGCAGCGGACGCGCCGCTCGCCGTGGTTGGCACCGCTCGTTCTCGTCTCGAGGGGCGGGAGAAGGTCACCGGTACCGCGCGCTACACCTACGACATTCGCCTGCCGCGCCAGTGCTACGCGAAGGTGCTTCGCAGCCCGTACCCGCACGCGCGGATCGTCCGCGTCGATACCTCGGCGGCGGAGGCGCTGCCGGGCGTGCACGCCGCGATCAGCTCGGCCGACGCGCCCGACATCGACTGGTACAAGGAGACGAAGCTGTTCGACACGACGGTGCGGTTCGTTGGCGACGAGGTCGCCGCCGTCGCGGCGGAATCGGAGGAGATCGCCGAGGACGCGCTGCGGCTGATCGAGGTCGAGTACGAGCCGCTGCCGTTCGTGACCGACCTCGAGGCGGCGATGACCGACGACGCGCCGAAAATCTGGTCGGAGGGGAACATCCCCGAGGAGCCGACGGTCTACGACCGGGGCGACGCCAATACGGGCCTTGCAGGGGCGGACGTCACCGTCGAGATGACCTTCCACACCGCGGCGGCGCTGCACAACGCACTGGAGCCGCACGGCGCAACCGCGATGTGGGAGGGCGATCGCCTCACCCTCTGGTCGTCGACGCAATCCGTCTTCACCGTGCGGCAGATGGTCGCCGAGGCACTTGGATTGCCCGAGCACCGGCTCCGCGTGATCAAGCAGCACATGGGCGGGGGCTTCGGCGCCAAGCAAATCGCGTGGAAGCACGACGTGATCGCGGCCCTGCTGTCGCAACGGGCCGGGCGGCCGGTGCAGTTGATGCTCGACCGCGACGCCGAGAACCGCGCCGTCGGCAACCGACCGGCGACGCGACAGCAGGTCCGGATTGGCGCGAAACGTGACGGCACACTCACCGCGATCTGGGCCGATATCGCCCTCAACCGAGGCGCCTACTCGGCCAGCGGCGAGGCGAGCGATGTCAGCGGCACGTACCAGACGCTGTACAAATGCGCGAACGTGCACACCATCCAGAAAAATGTCGCCACCAATACCGGGCCCCACGTCGCGTTCCGGGCGCCGGGGCACGTCGAGGCGGCGTGGGCGCTCGAGCAGGCGATGGACGAGCTGGCGCGCCAACTGGGGATGGACCCGGTCGAGCTGCGCCGCCGCAATTACTCGGAAACTGATCAGCCGCAGGACAAACCCTACTCGCTGCCGGAGGGGTTGCGCCTCTGCTACGACCGCGTCACCGAGGCGATCGGCTGGGACACCTATGAGAAAGCGCCGCCGGCAGGATCGAAGCGGCGTGGCGTCGGATTCGCGGCGCACGACTGGGTCGGAGGCGCCGGCAACCCGCCGGGCTACTGCTGGATCGAGATGAACAGCGACGGCAGTGTCGATGTGGTCACCGGCACGCAGGATATCGGCACCGGCACCCGGACCGGGCTGGCGCAGGTCGCCGCCGAGGAGCTGGGCCTGCCGCTGGACCGGATCGCGTTCCACCTCGGTGACACCGGCACCGGGCCGTACGCGCCGGTCAGCTCCGGCAGCGCCACGCAGGCGACGATCGGACCTGCTATCCGGGTCGCGGCGAAGCAGGTCAAGGACCAGCTGGTGAAGATCGCGGCGAC
>CBFGRG010000033.1:0-13078 GCA_965651105.1 uncultured bacterium
CCAGCAAAGGCGAAGGAAATGTGCAGCCCGGCCTGCGTCACGATCCAGCCGGCGATCAGCGGACCGGCGAACGTGCCCGCCCGGTTGATTCCGCCGAAGCTGGCGATCGCCCGGCCGCGAAGATGCTGCGGGATTTGCTGGGTGATGTAGGTGTAGCGCGAGAGGCCCCAAAACGCGGTGCCGATGCCGGCTATCAATCGCAACGCGAGTTGCGGCTCGGCACCGAGAGGGAATGCCAGCAGGAGTGTCGACAGGGCGACGAGCACCGTGCCGATCACCATCGTTCGCTTCAGTCCCATCCGGATCATCAGCGATCCGGTCGGCACGTCGGCGATCAGCGTGCCGAACGCCGCCGCCGAGACGATCAGGCTGGCAAAGCTGTAGGCATCGCTGGTCTCGGTGGCGAGCAGCGGCAGCGAGAGGATGATGACGCCCTGTGAAAACGCGAGCAAGGCGGTCGGAAGGTAGACCGCGAGCAGCAGCTCCCGTCGTTTCATCGTCCCCTCGCCTCCCGCTGCGGCCATCTTCCAGTCTGACGCGCATCGTATCAGCAGAACCGCGCCGTGTCGCTGCCCGCAAGGGTGGCGAGTGCTCCGGTGTATACTTGTACAGGCGGAAAATCCGCCAATTTCCGACGTTCAGGACCCCATTTTCCAATCCACGAACCCCGTCCCGCGTCCATGATCGACAAGGTGATACCGTGATTCTCAAACGCATGTTCAAGCGGCGTCAGGAGCCTGACGTCAAGATCGAACAAGGTCTCGAAAAAACGCGACGTGGTGTCTTCCGCGAAATCACGAAGCTGTTCGACCGCGCCGAGCTCGACGACGAGCTGTTCGAAGACCTCGAGATGCTGCTGATCCAGGCCGACGTCGGCTGGGATGTCAGCCAGCAGCTCGTCGAGGAGCTCCAGGAGCGCATCAAGGAAGACCAGATCGCCAACCCGGCCGATGCCCGAGAGGTGCTGCGGCTGGAGATGATCAAGCTGCTCGAGCTGGCGACACAGAATCGCAAGATCAAGCTGATGCAGCGCGGCGTGCCCTTCGTGATTCTCGTCACCGGGGTGAACGGCACCGGCAAGACCACCGGCATCGCCAAGCTCGCGCAGTACCACAAGAACTTCGGGCGCTCGGTCATGCTGGCTGCCGCCGATACATTCCGCGCCGCTGCGATTGACCAGCTCAAAGTCTGGGGCGAGCGCATCGATGTGCCCGTTATCGCGCACGAACAGGGCGCCGATCCCGGCGCGGTGGTCTTCGATGCGGTGCAGTCGGCCAATTCACGTGGCATCGACGTGCTGATCATCGACACCGCCGGTCGACTGCAGACCAAACACAACCTGATGGCGGAGCTGCAAAAGCTGCGCCGGATCATCCAGAAACAGATTCCCGATGCGCCGCAGGAGTCGCTGCTCGTGATCGACGCCACCACGGGTCAGAACGGACTCGTGCAGGCGGCCGAGTTCACCAAGGCGGTGGAAATCACCGACCTGATGATCACCAAACTCGACAGCACCGCCAAGGGTGGCATCGCCTTCTCGGTCGCCAAGGAGATCGGCACCCCGATTGCCTGGATCGGCACCGGCGAAAAGGCGACCGACCTGGCCGAGTTCAACCCGGAAACGTATGTCGACTCGCTCTTCTTCGGCGAAGGTGAGGGGTTCTAGCCAATGTTCGAAACACTGTCAGATCGCCTCAACGAAACCTTCGGCAAGCTCGGCAAGAAGGGCCGGCTGACCGAGAAGGACGTCGACGACGCGATGCGCGATGTCCGCCGGGCGCTGCTCGAGGCGGACGTCAACTTCAAGGTCGTCAAGTCGTTCGTGGCCAACGTCAAGGAGCGCGCCCTCGGGCAGGAAGTGCTCCAGTCGCTCACGCCGGCACAGACCGTCATCGGCATCGTCAACGAGGAGCTGATCCAGATTCTCGGTGCCGAGCAGGTGCCGCTGCGAACGCCGTCCCGCCCGCCGCAAATCCTGATGATGGTCGGCCTCAATGGCGCCGGAAAGACGACCCACACCGGAAAGCTGGCGCTGCACCTGCGCAAGCAGGGACGCAACCCGCTGATGGTCGCCGCCGACGTCTACCGTCCGGCCGCGATCAACCAGCTCCAGGCGCTCGGCCGGCAGATCGACATGCCCGTCTACGAAGAGGGCACAAAGGCCAACCCGATCGATATCGCCAGGAACGCCGTCCGCTACGCGCAGGACCGAGGCTACAACCCGGTGATCATCGACACCGCTGGCCGGCTGCAAATTGACGAGCGCCTGATGCAAGAGCTCGTCGACATCAAGCAGGCGGTCGATCCGACCGAAATCCTGCTCGTGGCCGACGCCATGACCGGCCAGGAGGCCGTCGGCGTCGCCGAGGAGTTCCACCGGCAGCTTGATGTGACCGGGCTCGTGCTCACGAAAATGGACGGTGACGCCCGCGGTGGCGCGGCGCTGTCGATCCGCTCGGTCACCGGCGTGCCGATCAAGTTCATCGGCACCGGCGAGAAGCTCGACGCGCTCGAACCGTTCTACCCCGACCGCCTCGCGGGACGCATCCTCGGCATGGGCGACGTGCTCTCGCTGATCGAGCGCGCGCAGGAGCAAACGACCGAGGAAGACGCCGAGCGGCTGCAGAACCGCATGATGAAGGGGCAGTTCGACCTCGAAGACTTCCTGGAACAGCTCCAGAAGGTCAAGTCGATGGGGCCGCTCAGCCAGCTCATGGACATGATCCCCGGCCTCGGCGGCCAGCTGCGCCAGGCGAAGGCGCAAATCTCGGACGACGACTACAAGAAGGTCGAGGCGATCATCCAGTCGATGACGCCGTGGGAGCGCCGCCACCCGGAGAAGATCAACAACTCGCGCCGCCGCCGCATTGCGCGAGGCTCGGGCCGAGACCGGCAGGAAGTCAATCAGATGCTCTCCCAGTTCAAGGAGATGCAGAAGATGATGGGCCAGTTCGGCCAGATGGCGAAGAAGGGCAAGATGCCGAAAAACCTGCCCTTCAACCTCCCCTAGCGGGAGCATCCGGGCGGCCGGAACGCGATGCGGCCGCCCGAAGGGTGAGCACCATGTCGACCTCCTCCCCCGCGGATAACCACGCTCGCCACGCTAGCGATCGCCAACCGGCGATCAGCGCGGCCATGGAGGACTACCTCAAGGCGATTTACCGCCTGCAACAGGGTGAGGAGCGTGTTACCACCCTTGCGCTGGCCGGCGAGCTCCAGCTCTCCGGCCCATCCGTCACCAACATGGTCAAGCGGCTGGCCGAGCTCGGACTCGTGGAGCACAACCGCTACTACGGCGTGCGACTCACTGACGCCGGCACGCGCGTGGCGCTGGAGGTGATCCGTCACCACCGGTTGCTTGAGCTGTACCTGGCCGAGGCGATGGGGTTCGACTGGGACAAGGTCCACGAAGAAGCCGAGCGACTGGAGCACCATGTCTCCAGCGAGTTCGAATCGCGCATGGATGAGCTGCTCGGCCACCCGGAATACGACCCGCACGGCGACCCAATCCCGAGCGCCCGGGGCACGGTCCCGGAGGCGGCATGGCACCCGCTGGCAGACGAGCCTGCCGGATCGACGGTGGTTCTGCGGCGCGTCAGCGATCGCGACTCGGAGCACCTGCGGTACCTGTCCGAGATCGGACTGGTGCCTGGCACCCAGTTCGAGGTCATCGCCACCGAGGTCGAGGGCGATTGGCGCATCCGAACCGAGTCGGGCGAGCACGTCATCCCCGCCGCCCTCACCGCCGGCATGCAGGTCGAGCGCGCCTGACGCCGGGGACTGAGCAGAAGATGGCCCCATGCGCTGTCCCTTTGGATGTGTTTTCCGGGGTGGTGACCCAGATTCCGTATCGGTTGGCCGCTACTTGCGGATCCACTCCGCTTCGAGGGCGGCAAGGTCGGATTCGGAAAGCTCCGGCCGCGTGTACATCCCCGCCGCCATGCGCTGGCGCATCGCTTCGTAGAGCGACACCGCGGCCGCGACGGAGATGTTCAGGCTCTCCACCATCCCCTGCATGGGGATGAAGAGCGTGGCGTCGGCCCCATCGATCGCCGCACGCGACACGCCGCGATGCTCGTTGCCAAACACCAGTGCCGTCGGCTCGGTGAAATCAACGTCGTAAAGCTCGACGCTCTCCCGTCCCAGCGCGGTCGCGTAGATCCGGAATCCCTGTTCCCGCAGTACCGCGTAGCAGTCCTCGATCGCGTCGTGGTAGTGCAGCCGCACCCACTTGGCGGCAGAGGCCGAGGTCGTTCGCGCGAACGAGCGTCGCGGCGGCTCCTCGTGAACGTAGACGAGATGCACATCGAGGATGCCGACGCCGTCGCAGCTCCGCATCACGGCGCTGGCATTGTGGGGGTCGTGCACGTCTTCCAGCACGATCGTGAGCGACTTCTGCCGGCGCAAAAGGACATCCCGCACCCGCGCCTGGCGACGGCTGGTGCGCGGCCAGCGGGTTGGCTTGCGGCCATGCTCCGGCAACTGCTCGGGCCGCTGATCGAGCGGGTTGTCGCTCATCGTCGCGCCTCCCGGCGGCGATTCTCCCTGCCGCGCTGGAAGAGCCCCTTGATCCCTGATCGGTCGGGATTGATACCTTGCGCAACCTCGTGTTCCCGCTCCTGCGTCGGGGCGCCGGGATCGATCACCTCGACGTCATAGCCGGACAGCACGAACCGGTTGACGATCGCCGCCACTACCCCCGGCCCGAAGAGAATCAACGGCAACACCAGCACCGTGAACAATCCCAGAAGCACCGACAGCAGCACAAACAGCAGGCCGGCGGTGAACGGCCGCATCACCATCAGGTAGACGGCGCCACGAAAGGCGTTACGCGTATACGACTCCATCGCCGCGACCGTCGCGAACGCGTAGAGCATCAACATGAACGTGATGATGATCATCACGAACCACAGTGGCACCATGATCGCGAAAACGGAGTCGCTGTCCCGAAAAAAGAGCATGTTCCAGGAAAGCACAAGGATGATCGGCACCGTGAACAGCGCGACACCCCACGCGGTCCTGAAATTCTCGCGAAGGATGCGAAAGAAATCGCCCAGCTCGGGCGTCTGGATCGCATTGCGCGGGTCCATCATCCGGAACAACGCGACGGTCGCCGGCGGCCCCGGCACGATGAGGATCGCGCAAATCCACCAGAGCACCGAAACGATCATCAACTGCACGAACTGGTCGTACGCGTCCTTCAGGCCGCGCAGGAACAATCTGGTAAAACGCACTGGTCCCTCTTGTCCATCGTCACAACACCGAGCGGCAATCCATTGCGGCAAGTGTAACGGCAACCAGCCGCACAGACCGGTCATCACAGCGGATTTCGAGACATCAAGGCCGGTGGCGCCGGTCTCGTACCAAGGCTCGTCCCTTCCCAGCCATACTGATTGGATCCGGCACGAACCACTCGGGCTTCGTCCCAGCCTCCATTCAGCCAAGCTCTTCGACGATCCGCAACTCGTATCGTGGATCGTACCGAGGTGAGCACGCGCCGCAGCTCCAGCGACCCTTCCGGCGGCGTCGCACCGTGCGCCCACAGCCAGGGCAGCCGTACACGTACTTGAACGGGCGGCGCTTGACCGGCAGCAAGGGCGAGCGCACCTCCTCGATCGACGCGCCCGTCAGCTCGGCGACCCGCCACGCGATGCGGTCATGGCCATGCTTCGCGTGGCCACGACGATCACCGTCGATCCAGTCACGCATGTGCACGAGCTCTTCGCAGACGACAATCTCGAGCGCCTTCGGCTGGTCGAGATCGATTCGCGGCAGGTTGATCAGCACCGCGTGGCGGTTCCGCTTCCGCAGGAAAATGTAGGCGCCGCCGATCGATGATGACACCCGGCGCCCGAGCCACGACTCGAACTCCCGCTTGTCGACCGTGATCAACAGGTGATCGGACGGCAGCTGCAATCGGTCAAGATAGGTGATCGCGAGCGAGCGCACGGGCTCCGGCAGATGATTCAGGCGATCCATGACGCTCCCTGGCACCATTGCGGTGCACAATTGAGTCGAACGTGACCCGACGCTGACAAGGATGCCCTGACACGTGACCGAACTCGACCCATCTCGCTGCCTCACCGCCGAACCCGGCGGGGACGGCGTCCTTATCTCCCGACGCGAGATTCGCGCCTGGCTGGCGCGTGTCGAAGCGGCGACCGACCGGCTGCGGATCCACGAGATCGGCACCTCGACAGAGGGTCGCCCGATCGACGCTATCGTCATTTCGGACAACCTGGCCGGCAATCGCCTCGACGACCTGCGCGACCAGCGGCAACACGCCATCGAAACGCTGACGCACCGGAACGCGCCGGTTGACTGGCACAAGCCGATCGTGCTGATCACCAGTGGCATCCACGCCACCGAGGTCGGCGGTCCGCAAAGCATCCCCGGGCTGATTCACTGGCTCGTCTTCGATGAGTCGTCGGAGGTCCGCGCGATGCGCGAGCGCCTGCTGACGATTATCGTGCCGACACTCAACCCGGACGGCATGGACATGGTCCAGCGCTGGCATGACGCCACCGCCGGCACCAGAAGGGCGGGATCACCGCCTCCCCTTCTCTACCACCGCCACGCCGGTCACGACAACAATCGCGACTGGATCTACCGAAACCTGCCGGAAACACGCGCGGTGCTCGACGCCATTCACCGGCAATGGCTGCCCCACGTCACGCTCGATCAGCATCAGATGAACCCGGAAGGGCCTCGCTTCGTGCTGCCGCCGTATGCCGATCCGTGGGAGCCGCACATCCATCCACAGATCGTCGCGGCCGCCAATGGGCTCGGCCAGGCGATCGCGACCGACCTGACCCTCTCCGGGCGACCGGGCGTGACCACCGGACGCTACTTCGACGCGTGGGAACCGTCCCGGGCGATCCAGCACTACCGGGGCGGCGTCCGCATCCTCGCCGAGGCGGCCAGCGCCAACCTGGCTCACCCCATCACGATCTCGCCGGAAACGCTCGCAACTCCACCGCTCCCCCAGGAGGCGACTCCCACGACTGCAATGCCACTCCCCTGGCCCGGCGGAACGTGGCGCCTTCGGGATATCGTCGACTACCACCTGGCGACCGCGAAATCGCTGCTCGTCCACATCTCCCGCGATCCGGAGCGGTGGCTCGACCTGCAACCTCGCGTCCTGAGGGATACGCTCGCGCCGGAGTTCACAGTCCAGATCCCCACTCGACGGCACGCGCTCGACCCTGGCGCCAGCAAGCGCCTGGCTGGAATCCTCGCCGACGCCGACCTCACTGACCCGAAGTCCACACCGGACCAGGCGTCGGTGCAAATCGCTTCGCCGCTCGGCCGGCTGTCCGCCGCGCTGCTCTTCCCGAAGCCCTTTCCGGAGGCGCGTGGCTCGAGCTCGTACGACCTCACCACCCACCACCTGCCCGCCATGCTCGGAGCGGTGGTGACGTCCGGACACCAGGCACACACGGATGCCCCGGCGCTCGGTGACGGCAGCTGGCTCGCGCTCGATGCCCGCTCGCATCGCGCCCCGGAGCTGGTCGAGGCCGCCGGCCCCGGCAATGTCTTTCGGACGACGAGGCGCTCGATGGTCGAGGCAACGCTGATCGACCCCGGTACCTGGCTGGTCGCACGCGATGCGGTGCCCGAGGCACTTCACGCCCTTGCCCGCACCGCGCTAAACCAGCGTCCCGAGTCGGCGATTCCGGTACGGCGGCGCGATCTCGTGCTGCTGTCGACCGGCGATCAGCCGACAGCGGACCATGGCTGGACGCGATGGTGGCTCGAAGCGCGCCGGATACCGTATCTCGAAACCGATGAGGCGCTCCTGCCCGACCTGATGTCCGCCCCGAAGACAACCACGATGCTGCTTGCCGATACGGCACAGGCCGGCATCTCCGAACACACTCGTGAAATGATCCTCCGATTCGTCGAAAAGGGCGGTCATGTCATCGCCTTCGGCCACTCCGGCCGGACCCTCGCCAGTGCGATCCCTGCCGGGATCGACGCGCTGGAATTTCCCGCTGGCGGACCGGTGCACGCTCCGGGAGCGCTCCTTCGCCTACTGCCGGCGCGCGAGCACCCCATCGCGATGGGACTTGACCGGGCGATCCCGGCCATGTTCCAGCGCGACGGGGTCTTCGTCGTGTCCCGCTCCACAAGAGGCACCAGGGTCCTTGGCCGGTTCGCCGGGCGTGATACGGTGATGAGCGGATGGATGTCCGATCCCGGGGCCGTCAGCGACGCCCCGGCGATCATCGAAGCTCGGCACGGTGCGGGCCACCTTCACGCGTTCTCGTTCTGTCCGCTGTTCCGCGGGCAGATGCTGGTCACCGCGCCGCTGGTTCACAACCTGATCTACACCATGGAGTTGCCTTCGTGTCCTCCCCACGACCGCGCGAAGACGAGCGCAAGACCTACGAGCGGCCGCACGTCCTGATCGTCACCGACGACCCGTCGCTGACCGAGTTTCTGGGCGAGGGGCTGGTGATGGGCGGATTCTGGACCTCGGTGATCAGCCACGGGTTGCAGGTGCTGGAGGTGTTTCGGCTGCGCACGTTCGACCTGATCGTCGTCGACCGCGATCTGGGCACCTTCGACGCTATCGAGTTGATCGAGCGCCTGCGCGGTTTCTCGAACAACCAGGCAGCAGGCGACCCGCGTACGGACAAGCCGCTGGTGATCATTTCCAGTAACGATCCCCGCCTGTCGGACGAAGACAGGAAGCGCCTGGGGATCGCGAGGACCCTCCAGGCGCCGATCGAGCTCGAAGATGTCGTTCGCGAGCTTCACTCTATTTTCGCCGAGTGGCGAGAGGCTCACCCGGACGCGCCATTGGCCGATGCCGCGGCGGGGTCGTAGTCGCCCGGCAGGCCATCCATTTCCTCGAACTTGCCGGTCACGGTGAACACCGTGCGCTCGCAGATGTTGGTGACACGGTCCCCAAGTCGCTCGACGTTGTGCGCCGCCCACAACAGGTGCGTGGCGCGATTGATGGTGCCGGGATCGGCCATCATGTACGTCAGCAGCTCGCGATAGATCTGGTTGTACAGTGTATCGATCTCGTCGTCCCGCGCGGCGATCCTCCATGCCGCATCGGCGTCGCCCTCGATGAAGGCCGTGATCGCGCCGTCGAGCATCTCCCTCGCGACCTGCGCCATGCGAGGGATGTCGACGAGCGGCTTGAGCAGCTCCTCGTCAGCCGTTTGGACCACGATCTTGGCGATGCCGGAGGCGTGATCGCCCATGCGCTCGAGCTCGGTGAAGATGTGCAGGCACGCCGCGATCTTGCGGAGGTCGCCCGCCATCGGCGCCTGCGTCGCCATCAGCGTCAGCGCCTGTTCCTCGCCGGTCCAGCGGCGATCGTTGATCTCCTGATCCGCTCGCCGAACCGTCCATGCCAGCTCGACGTTCTGCGTCTTGAGCGCGTCAATACTGCGCGCGATGGCCTTGTCGACCATGCTCGCCATCGTGACAACGGAGTCCTTGAGCTCCTGAATCTGTCCGGCATAGGCCGCCCGGGTTGTCATGCGAGAATTCTCCATCAGCCAAAGCGGCCAGTAATATACGCCTCGGTTCGCTCATCATCGGGATTGGTGAAGATCTTGTTCGTCTCCCCGGCCTCGACCAGGATGCCCTGGCGCTGCTCGTTGAGCGAGAAGAATACGGTTTCGTCGGAGACCCGTGCCGCCTGCTGCATATTGTGCGTCACGATGATGATCGTGTACTCCGTCTCCAGCTCGCGCAGCAGCTCCTCGATCTTCAACGTCGAGATCGGGTCGAGCGCCGAAGCCGGCTCATCGAGCAGGATGACGTCCGGATTCGGGGCCAGCGCTCGCGCGATGCAGAGACGCTGCTGCTGACCGCCGGAGAGCGACAGCCCACTCTCCTTCAGCTTGTCCTTCACTTCATCCCAAAGCGCCGCGCGGGTCAGCACCCGCTCGACCAGCTCGTCCATGTCGCCCTTGTAGCCGTTGATGCGCGCCCCCCAGGCGACATTCTCGTAAATGCTCTTGGGGAACGGGTTCGGTCGCTGGAAGACCATGCCGATGCGCCGTCGCACCTCGACCGGGTCGACATCCCGCGCATTCACGTCCTGGCCGTGGTACTCGATCCGGCCCTCCACCCGCGCCGTCGGGATCAGGTCGTTCATCCGGTTGATGGAGCGCAGCACCGTGCTCTTGCCGCAACCGGAAGGACCGATGAAGGCGGTGATGGCGTTTTGACGGATGTCATGGCTGACGCCGGAAACGGCGTGGAAGTTGCCATAGTGGACATTCACGTCCTTCATGCTGATGACGATCGGCTTGGCCTCAGCCGCCTGGCCATTCGCCCGCTCGGCGGTGTTGACCGCCGTCCGAGGCACCCGCACCGGCGCGCCCTGCTCCTCTTTCTGCTTCGATTCCAAAGCCATCGATTACCACCTTGCCTTCTTCGAGAAATGCTGACGCAGCGCGATCGCGACGGAATTCATCAGCAGCAGGATAATCATCAGCACGATGATGGCCGCCGCTGCGAGCTGCTCGAATTCTTCCTGTGGACGACCGGTCCAGTTGTAGATTTGCAGCGGCATCACCATGAACGGATCCAGCGGCGAGCTCGGCCGGAACAGCACCTGGCTGGCGCCTCCGACAACCAGCAGCGGTGCCGTCTCGCCAATCGCCCGGGACATCGACAGGATGATGCCGGTCATGATGCCCGGGAACGCCGCCGGCAGCACATGATGCCGCACGGTCTGCCACCTGGTGGCGCCCACTCCGTAGGCGGCCTCCCGCAGGCTCGGCGGCACCGCCCGGATCGCCTCGCGGGATGAGATCACCACCACCGGCAGGATCAGCAGCCCCATGGTGAGCGTGCCTGCCAGGATCGAGCGGCCCATGTTCAGCGCGTCGACGAAGATCACCAGGCCGAGCAGCCCGTAGACGATCGATGGCACCCCCGCCAGGTTCGAGATGTTGGTCTGGATGAAGCCGGTCCAGCGATTCTTCTCGGCATACTCTTCGAGGTAGATTGCGGTTCCAAGGCCGAGAAAGAACGATGTCACCGCCGAGCCGACCACGACCCAGAGCGATCCCCAGATCGCCGAGTTCATGCCGGCCCGCTCGGGCAGCCGTGATGGCATATCCGTCACCAGGTGCCAGCTCAACCAGGGGATACCCGGTCCGAGAATCGACACCAGCAGCATGCCCAGCAGCACGATCGCCAGGGCGGTCGAGCCGAAGAATATCCACCTCCAGATCCGGCTGACCTGCTGGCGCCATGCCAGGCGCGGGCGGTATCGCTTCACCGTTCCCGGTTGCATCGTGGTGGAAGCCATCAGTCGTACTCCTCGCGGTAGCGATTCGTGACCCACTGGCTGAGGAGGTTCATCAGGAAGGTCATGGCGAACAGCAACAGGGCGACCCCGAAGAGCGAATAGAACGCCGTGGACGATCGCGAAACGTCGCTGGTGAAGGTGTAGGCGATAAAGCCCGTCATCGTCTGCATGCTTTGGGTCAGGTCCCACCAGCCAGAGCTTCCACCCGATTGCCCGGCCGGCGCCTGGCCGGCAGCCACGGCGACGATCATGGTCTCGCCGATGGCCCGGGAGATCGCCAGGATGAATGACGCGATGATCCCGGAGATCGCGGCGGGGACAATCACGCGGACTGTGGTCTCGAGGCGAGTCGCACCAAGCGCATAGGCGGCCTCGCGAAGGGAGCGCGGCACGGCGCGAATGGCGTCCTCGGAAAGCGAGGCGACCGTCGGCAACGCCATGATGCCGATCGCGATGCCAGCGGCGAGACCGTTGAACGTCCCGAGCCTTGGCACGATCGGATCGAGCAGCGTCGGCGTGATAAAGGTGAGCGCGAAAAAGCCGTAGACGATGGTCGGCACGCCGGCCAGCACTTCCAGGACAGGCTTCAGGATCGACCGCGCCCGATCTCCGGCGATCTCGCTCAGGTAGATCGCCGCGGCAAGGCCGAGCGGGATCGAGATGAGCGCCGACACCGCCGTCGTCATCAGGGTGCCCATCACCAGCGGAACCACACCGAACGACTGCTGCTCGCCCTCGAACAGCGGCGTCCAGGTCGTCCCGACCAGAAAGTCGAACACCGCCACCTCTCGAAAGAAGTGCCAGGCTTCGAACAGCAGGATGCCAATGATGCCGATCGTCGTGCCGACCGTGACCAGCGAACACGCGAGCAGCACATAGCGGATCACCTGCTCGACGACGCGCCGGTTCCTGCGGCCCGAGAGGTCGAGCGGCGGCCGCTCATTGCGTCCTGGTGTGATGGTGGGGCTGGCCAAGCGATGCCTCCAGTAGGACCTGCGTTACACGGACACACGAGCGCGCCGGACCGTCCGCCGGCACGCTCGTGGTCGATGAAGCGGATTAGCTGGCGGGGCTGGCCTCAGCCTCGCCCTGCCCGAACGATTCGCTGTCCGGGGCGACCGATCCGTCGATCGCGCCGTTCACGTGGTCGATGGTCTCCTGCTCGGCATCGTCCGGCAGCGCGATGTACCCCACCGACGGGGCGATCTCATCCGCCGTCGCGGCGTAGAAGCGGACGAACTCCTGGATTTCCGGGCGGCTCTGGAGCTCGTCGGCGTTGACGTAGATGTAGAGCGTCCGGCTCAGCGGCTGGTAGGAGCCGTCGCCGATCGTCTCGATCGACGGAGCGACCGGGCCATCGCCGGCATCGATCTCGACCGCCTTCAGCGTATCCTGATTCTCCTCGTAGTAGGAGAAACCGAAGTAGCCGAGCGCGTAGGGGCTGCCTGCGACGCCCTGCACGAGCACATTGTCGTCCTCGCTCGGGGTGTAGTCGGTGCGGACATCGACATCATCGCCGAGGATTTCCTCGTTGAAGTAATCGAAGGTACCGGAGGCAGTGCCCGGGCCATAGAGCTCGATCGGCTCCTCGGGGAAATCCGGGCGGACATCCGACCAGTTGGTCACGCCACCGTCAGCCGCCCAGATGCTGGCCAGCTCTTCGACGGTAAGGTCGGTCACGAAGTCGTTCTCGGCCGAGACGACGACGGTGATGCCGTCGTAGGCCATCGCGAATCGATACCACGCCACACCATTCTCGGCGGCCAGGGTGGCCTCCTCGGCCTTGATCTC
>CBFGRG010000034.1:0-13070 GCA_965651105.1 uncultured bacterium
CCGGAGCCGAAGGATCTCGTGCGCCCGAGGGTACGACGGCCACCCACGTCCGATTTTCGCCGCCAATAAACACCTGTCTTCCTGAGCGACGGGGCGCAGCACCGAAGCCGAGGGATCTCTGGCGCTCGGGCGAAGTGACCCTGCAGGCAAGAGATCCTTCGGCTTCGCCCCTGAAGGGGCTCCGCTCAGGATGACAAGGGGGCGGCGCGACGGGCGCTGGGGGTCTTGCGTGGTGCCGCCGCGCGGCATGACACCTCAGGATGACATGGGGCCAGCAATTGCGCTTTGGACGCACTAACCCGCCAGGTACGCCAGCAAGGTCCGCACGCCGGCGCCGGTAGCGCCTTTCGTCGTGTAACCGCGCGTCTCGCTCGACCGCGCCGATCCCGCGATGTCGAGGTGAACCCACGGCACCCCCTCGGTGAAGTACTGGAGAAATCGCGCCGCCACGATCGCACCGCCTGGCCGTCCCGCCGAGTTCTTCAGGTCGGCGACCTCCCCCTCCAGCCGCCTGCCGAAGTCATCGTAGATCGGCATTCTCCATGTCCGCTCCCCGGCAGTGCTCGCTGACGCCAGCACTCGTTCGGCCAGCAAGTCGTTCGACGCGAACAGTGCGGTCGCGCCACCCAGCGCGACGTTCGCCGCGCCGGTCAGCGTCGCCAGGTCGATCATCTCGCGCACGCCCTGCCGCGCCGCGTACACCAGCCCGTCCGCGAGCACCAGCCGACCCTCCGCGTCGGTCGAGACGATCTCGATCGTCACACCATTCATCGCCGTCAGCACGTCACCGGGACGAAACGACTCGCCGGAGATCATGTTTTCCGCAGCGCAGATGACGCCATGGACCTCACGTCGGCAGCCCGCCTCTCGCAATGCCGACATGGCCGCCAGCACCGCCGCTCCGCCAGCCATGTCGGACTTCATCGTCACCATGCCGTCGCCGGTCTTGATCGTGTATCCGCCGGTATCGAAGGTGATGCACTTCCCCACCAGACCGACCGGTTCGCCATCCGGCTCGCCTTCGGGCCGATAGTCGAGGTGGATCATGCACGGCGCGACGGCGCTGCCTTGACCGACACCGAGGATCGCGCCCGCGCCGAGCCGTTCGAGCGCTTCCACGCCGTGAATCTCGATGTCCAGCCCGGCTCCCGAGGCCACGCGTTCCGCTTCCTCGGCGAAGGTCCGCGGGGTGATGACGTTGGCCGGCTCGGAGACGAGATCGCGCGCCCGCGCGGTGGCGTTGGCGACCAGCTCCGCTCGATGAACCGCCGATGTTTCGACCTCACCGAGCTCGCTCGTCGCCACCACCGACACCGTCGCCGTCGGCGCCACCCGCTCGCTCCGCAGGCTGCCCAGTCGCCGCCGGAATACCCATCCACCCAGTAGCGCACCCTCGACGGCCGCGGCGAGCGCGCCAGCGTCCAGCGGGTCAGCCACGATTCCGAGCCGGCCAGAGCCGATCGATCGTGCTCGGCGAGCGGCAGTGCCGAATCCGCGTCGCGTTTGCTCGGCACCGCCGTCTCCAGCGGCGACGAGCATCAGCGCAGTCGCCTTGAACGCCGTCGGGAGCGGCACCTCGACCTGCCCGCCGCCCCCGTTCGAGAACAACCGCTCCTCGGCGTAACGACCCACCATGCCGGCGTCGATACCATCCCCGGCATCCGACTGGAGAAATGCCTCCAGCGCCTCCTGGTCAGGCACCGCCAGCGCGAGCACATCCACCGCCGCGTCCCGCAGGGTTCCGATCGTGATGTTCATGCCTTCTCCACAAATCCAGCGTCACAGACGAATCCGGGCCGGCACAAGACCGGCCCGGACACAACACAGCACACCTGCTACCCGGCTCGATCGATCCGCAGCACCGATTGCTCGGCCGTCTCTACCAACAAGGCGCCGGTGCCCGGCTCGATCGCGAGATCTGTCGCCTCGACATCGAGCGCGGCAACGAGCTCCCACGCCTCGCCAGACAGCCGGTAGATTCCATCGACCCCCGCGACGTACACGTCCTCGCCGGAAATCGCCATTGCCGTCAATCCGAAGCTGCCCGGCTCGAGATCGGGCGGGAAGACCTTGAGCGGATCCTGCTCCAGCGTCGTGCTCTCGAGGCCAGCTCGCAGGGTCGTCCACGTCTCGCCGCCGTCGTCGCTGCGCAGCACCCCATGCGAGGCGCCGACCAGGATCGATCCCGCATCGGTTACTGCCACCGGCGCGTGACCCCACCACGACACCAGCGGTCCATCGACCGTCGCTGCCGCCGGATCGGACAGGGAGACCCGGTAGAGCAGCGTGGCGCCGCCCTCACCAGTCACCCCAACCAGCACGCGCAGACCGGCCGCGGAGTCCGGCGACGAGGCGACGGCGAACGACGTCACCTCCGAGCCGAGGGGCGGTCCGTCCGGCATCGCCCAGGTCGCGCCGCCGTCACGCGACACCTGCAGGCTCGAGCAGTCGTGCGCGATCACGATGCCACCCGGGTCGAAAGACGCCAGGGGCACGAAACCCGCCGGCCCCGCTTCGGCCCAGCTGGCACCGGCGTCGGATGTGTGCATCAACCCCGCCGACACCCCGCCGCCACGGAAGCAATCCATTCCGGTACCAGCCCACAAGGCCTCCGCATTTCGGCTGTCAACGATGGTGGTTTCGAGATTGGCGGAGGCTCCCGCCGCCTGCCAGCCACCCTCGCCGTCAGCACGGTACAGTTGCTGGCCGGCCACGACGTAGGTAGCCTCGCCGCTGGACGGGTCAACGGCCAGCGCGGTCGCTGGCTGGCCGTCGATGGTCAATGGCACGGCCTCCGCGGTCGCCTGGGCGGTGACGACCGCTGGCGCATGCGCGCCGAGTCCAAAGATCAAGAGGATGATGAGGATGAACATGGGCGGCCTCCGTCGGTGGCGCAGATACGCCTCGATGCGAGCAAGAATGTACGTACCATCCTACCCGCTCAATGCAAACGACTCTCGGCGCCACCGACCTCGGTACCGGCGTTCTAGGGCCAGTCGATCCGCGTCGCGCGATTGCGCAGGTAGAGATCGGCCAGCACGTTCGCCAGCATCGCCTCCACCACCGGCACCGCACGGGGCACCACCGAGGGATCGTGCCGGCCCACAACCTTGACCGAGGTTGGCTGCTGATCGGTCGTCACCGTCGCCTGATCCTGCTCGATCGACGACGTCGGCTTGATCGCAACCCGAACGATGATCTCCTCGCCGGTTGAAATGCCCGCCAGCGTCCCGCCGGCGTTGTTGGTCACGGTTCGCACCCGGCCATCGCGCATCTCAAAGGCGTCGTTCGACTCGCGACCGGTCATGCGCGCCTGTGCGAACCCGCCGCCGATCTCGACGCCCTTCGTCGCGGGAATGCTGAGCATGGCGTGACCGATCAGCGCGTCGAGCTTGTCGAAGGTCGGCTCGCCCAATCCCACCGGCACCCCGATCGCGCGTGCCTCGACCACACCGCCGAGGCTGTTCTTCGCTTCCTTCGCCTCGAGAATCGCCGCGATCATCCTTTCCGCCGCAACCGGATCCGGGCACCGGACGATGTTCTGCTCGATCTGCGCTTCGTCGAACGTCTCCATCTCGATGCCGCCGATCTCGCGGGCAAACCCAATGACGCGAGCGCCGGCATGCGCCAGGATTTTCTTCGCGATCGCTCCGGCCGCGACACGTCCCCACGTCTCCCGCGCCGACGAGCGCCCGCCACCGCGGTGGTCCCGATGCCCGTACTTCATGTGGTACGTGTAATCGCCGTGCCCGGGCCGGAAGAGGTTCCGCAGGTTGTCGTACTTCGACGAATCGGCATCCTTGTTGTAGGTGATGATCGAAATTGGCGCTCCGGTCGTCACCCCCTCGAACACGCCCGAAAGGATCTCGGCCGCGTCCTTCTCGCCGCGCGGTGTCGTCACCTTGCTTTGCCCGACCCGGCGGCGATCGAGGTCGAACTGAATATCCTCGACGGTGAGCGGGATCCCCGCCGGGCACCCCTCGACCACCACGCCGAGCGCGGGCCCGTGCGACTCGCCCCAGGTCGTCAGGCTGAAGATTTCCCCGAATCTACTGCTCATGCATCTCAGCTTTCGTGCGCGCGCGGCGCTGCGCCGGCCGGGGCGAACACCCGGTCGGCATCCATCACGATTCCGAAAACATCATAGTCGGACTGGCGCGTATGGCGAAATCCGAGCGACTCGTACATGCGACGCGACACGCGGTTTGCGCTCTGCGTGCTCAGCCCGATATGCCGCGCGCCTGACTCAACCATCCGGGTCGCCGCGAACGCCACCGCTGACCGGCCAAGGCCATGCCCCTGCATGCCGGGCGCGACCGCGATGCGATCGAGATGCGCCCAGTGGTGGTACGCCGTGAACCCGATGTACGACACCACCGTGTCGTCACGTATCCCCGCCCAGACTTCGACATCACGCATTCGCAGGTAGGCGGCAAATTCGTCCGGCGAGTTCCACCAAAACCACGGAAACGCCGCATGGTCGAGGGTTTGGACCGCGGCGACCAGTGCCGGTTGCTCAAGGGAGAGACGCACGAACTGCTGGCTGTCCGGGTCGTATTGCCGCGCCAGCACGTGCGGCTCGATATGCTCGTAGGTGCGGATGATTTCGATCCGGTTGAAGCCATGCTTGTGGTAAAAGACCGGCCGGCGTCGCTCACCCGTCTCCAGCATCACCAGCGCCGCTGCGCCACGCTCACGCGCCGCTGCTGCCGCCGCCCGAATCAACGGGCCATCGTGGTTGAACGACCACAGGGTGTGGATCGTGGGCAGCTCCAATCGGTTTCGCCACGCAACGACGAGCACGAACTCGCCGGTGTCCGGAAGCCAGAACGACTGGTGCGGCGACGTCGCCAGGAGCGCCCGCAGATCGTCGGTGTCGATGCGGGGATTGCCGGCAGGGATCAGCCGCGGCACGTCGTCAGGCGTCAGGAGTTCCACCCCTTCGATGCTGGATGTCGAGCTCTCCAGCGAAACCATGTCCCTCTCCGCTCCCGCGGCCCAGGCCGCCACGCGCCACGAATCACTCGTGGCATGGTACCGCGCCAGCCCGGGAAACGGCGCGAATCCGATGACGCGGGCTGCCGGAACCGTATACTTGTTCCCTGACGCCATCGCACCGATTCGCCCCGGGTGGCCCGCATGACCCAATCCCGACTTCCGATCTTTCCGCTCGGCACCGTCCTCTTCCCGAACGGCCTCCTGCCGCTTCACATTTTCGAGGAACGCTACCGTCGGATGCTTCGGGACTCGCAACAGAACGACCCGGCCTTCGTGGTCGCCCTCGCGCGCGAGGGGACCGCATCCGGCGATCCGCCCCTGCCGCGCGCGATCGGCACGGCCTGCCGCATCTCCGGTGTGACGCCTCGTCCCGATGGCCGCTCCGACATCGTCGTCACCGGGCGCTTTCGCGTCCGCATCGGCGACCTCGAGTGGTCGAACGGCTACGCCACCGGCGATATCGAGGTGCTGGAGGAAACGATCGACGACGGAGAGCTCGTCGCCGCTCGCTTCAGCACGATGCGCCGCCGTTTCGCCGCCTATCTCCAGCTGATCGAGCGCCTCGTCGGGGATGCCCTGCCCAGGCTGGACACCACCGACAACCCTGCGATGGGATCATGGATCATCGGCGAGACGATGACCCTTCACACCTGGGAACGACAGGATCTGCTGGAGGCAACCACGGTCGACGAGCGACTCGAAATCCTGGACGGCCTGCTGCGGAGGGAGGCGGCCCTGCTCCGCGACACCGGCGTGATCGGAACCACCCTCGACTATCCGGGACGCAACATCACGCTGAACTGAGGGGCGCACCCAGCCTGCCCGGATACCCGTCGACTTTGTTTGGGTCGCATGAAAAGCAGGCGCCGAAGTCGCGGAGGCGAACGCCTCGAACGCACCCGCCGCGGGCAAACGGCGGTCAGGGTGGGGCCGTTGCTCCGCGCCTATACCGAAGGCGGGCGGGCGCCCCGGTGCGGTCCGGGATGCTCCTTGAGCCAGGTAAGCACCTGATCTGCGACCTCGTCCTGATCGAAGCGATCACTGTCGATCACCAGGTCCGCGTTGCGAAAGCCGCATTCCAGGCGAGCCATCTGCCGATGGTAGAGGGCCTCTGGCCAGTCGCTCGATCGCCGCTGGCGCAGCGTGTCGAGCCCGATTCGCAGGCCGATGACCACGTCAGGCTGCTGATGCTTCCACAGGTCCGCGATCTCGCTGTGCTCCTGTCCACAGGCGAGCGCGTCGTAACCGAGCCGTTGCAGGCTGGCCGTCAGCGACGTCTTTCCGGAGGCGCACGGACCGATTACCACGATCCGGCGCGGGTCTGGCTGTGGCATCGTCCATTCCCCCTTCACGATGAGCGCTGGACAATTGTGCGAGACCGCAATTCTACGGCATTGGGAACTGCCCTTGCATCCGCCGGATCACCTGGTCGCCCTCGAAGTCGACGATCCGCATCGCCACAACCGCCATGTCGTCGCCCGGACGACCATCGTCCCGCCCGATCGCCAGGTCCAGCACTCGGTCGGCAATCGCCTGCGCCGGCAACCCCGAATCGATCTCGCTGTTGGCGAACGCGACGTAGTCGATTTCCGGCAACTGTCGCCGGCGTCCCGAGTGCGGAATGCCGTCGGTGAACAGCACCACCGTCAATCCGGCTCGTATCGGCATCTCGCGGATGTTCGGCTTGGTGAAGTGATAGCGGCCGATCGGCCCGGAATCGACTTCCACCGTCCGGAAGGCTCCATCCTCGCCCAGCAGCATGGGCGCGTCGGCGTTGCGCGTGACCACCACCGTGCGGGTCTGCATATCGACCGACAGCATGTCGAAGGTGGCCGATACCCGCCCGTGGCGGTACAGGAACAGGTGATCGTGGGTTGCCCGCGCGACCGAGCCGTCGCGAACACCATCCTTGATCAACCCGACCGCCTTGCTCGAAAGCAGCAAACTCAGCGTCTTCGCCGCCTGCCCGCTGCCCTGTCCGTCGATCATCACCACCGAGAAGCCGCCGCCGGGTCGCTCGACGACCTCGACCGTGTCGCCACTGTCACGGCTCGCATACTTCTCTGTTTTCGCCAAACCCAAATCCAGCACCAGCGGCTGTGCCACGCCTCGCTCCCTCTCTGTCCCGATTTTCCGCCGCAATCATGCCACGACCCGAATCGACCTCGCCGTCAGGTCGGCCCGCCGCTGTGGTGGAACCAGGAGACGCCACGCAGTCTTCATCGGCAAACCTGCCTGTTAACGGTACGGGGCTATTCCCGATGCTATGCTCAGCATGACGTCACATTCGCCAATTCCCGGAGCGCCCACGTGCAGATCGTCACCTTCGACTTTCACAATACCGTCGCGCACTGCGACCCCTGGTTCGATCTCGAGATTCGCGACCTGCCCGCCGCCGTGCTGGCCGACCTCGCCAGCCGAAGGCTCCTCGAATCGAGCGACGCCCTCGAAGCCGAGGCGACCGCAGCCTACCGATCGCTCCGCAAGGACGTGATGGAAACCGGTATCGAGAAAGACGCCCGTACCTGCGTCGAGGAGGTCTTTGGACAGCTCGGTATCGATGCACCCACAGCCGCGATCCCCCAGGCTATCGACGACCTCATGCGCGCCTGCATGACCGCGCTCTCCCCGGTTCCCGGGGCGGTCGGCACCATCTCGTCGCTGATCGACCGCAACGTCCCGGTCGGCATCGTCTCCAGCGCCGTCTACCATCCGTTTCTCGAATGGGCGCTGGAGGACTTCGGCCTGCTCGACCGGCTCTCCTTCGTCGCCACGTCAGCCAGCATCGGCTACTACAAGTCGGACACCCGCATCTACCACCACGCGTATGAGCTCGCCAACGCCACGGTCGGACTCGGCGTCCACGTCGGGGACTCGCCTCGGTGGGACATCGCCACCGCCCGGGATGCCGGTCTCGGCACGGTGCTCTACACCGCGCCCGGCACCAACCGCCGCGAGCTGCCCCACGATATCCACCCCGATGTCACACTCGACTCGCGCGGCGGCGCCGACGAGCCGATTCTCGCGCTCCAGCAGGAGCGCAACCGCGACATGGTGATTTCGTGAGCGAACGCGAGAACCCGTACCGGATCGACATCTTTACGCTCTTTCCGGCCATGTTCGACGGGCCGTTGAGCGAGAGCATTCTCAAGCGGGCCTCGGCCGCCGGGCTGCTCGACATCGCCGTGCACGATATCCGGACCTGGACCCATGACAAACACCGAACCGCCGACGACACCCCGTACGGTGGCGGGGCGGGCATGGTGATGAAGGCGCCGCCGATCGTCGAGGCGGTCGAGGATGTGCTCGGCGACGACCTGGCTGACACGCACATCGCGATCATGTCTGCCGGCGGGCGCCGCTACACCCAGCGGGTCGCCGCCGAGCTGGCAACCAAACCGCGCCTCGCGCTGATTTGCGGTCACTACGAAGGCATCGACGACCGTGTTGGCCAGATCCTCCAGGCGGATGAGCTGTCGATCGGCGATTACGTGCTCACCGGCGGCGAGCTGGCCGCGATGGTCGTTGCGGACAGCGTGGCCCGCCTGATCCCCGGCGTCATCGCCGAGGCGAGCATCGCCGAGGAATCGCACACCATGCCGGGAGTCGAATACCCCCACTACACCCGCCCCGTCGAGTACCGGGGCCTGACAGTGCCGGAGATTCTGCTCAGTGGCCACCACGCCAATATCGAGAAATGGCGCACCGAGCAGGCCGCCGCCCGGACCGCCCGGTGGCGACCCGACCTCGTCGAAGACGACGAAACGTAGACCCGCGCCTGAATTGCCATGCGGGAGCGTCGGCGCGCAGGTGCGCGGGTCTACGTAGTGGTCGCCTCCGGCCGAGGGTCGGGAGCCTTCAGCTGCAACGCGTGCAACACCGCCAGGGACCCGATCGGCCGTTCCGCGATGTGTTGCACGTAGTCCGTCAGTGCGCGCTCCACCTGCTGCCGCGACGCCTCGTCGAGCTGCAGGGACAGCAACCGCCGCAGGCCATCCCGCTGCATCGTCCGCAGGTACTTCTGCGCGTTCACCGACAACGCCACCGCCCCCGGATCGCTCGCCCGGCAGCGCGGACAGATCACGCCACCCTCACGCACCGAAAACGCGTTGGCCTGCTCGGTGATCGCCTCGCGGCAGGTCGGGCATTCATGCAGCTGTGCCTGAAAACCGCTCGCCTCCAGAAAGGCGTACTCGAAGTAGCGGGTCAGCGACCACGGATCGACCCCGTCCGACAGCAGCGCAAGTGTCTCCGCAAGCAGTGCGTACACACGCTCGTTCGGCTCGTCCTCCTGCGTCATCACCCGCACGAGATCGGCGAGATAGCTCGCCGCCGCGAATGCCTGCAGCCCGTCACGCAGACCGGGATGCGTCGCCACTGTCTCGACCCCGCGCACGCCGTCGAGGCTTCGTCCCCTGTAGAGGTGGACGACGACTCTGTTCAGCAGGTCGAGGGAGCGACCGTTGCGACTCTCGGCCTTGCGCGCGCCCTTGGCGATGATGGATTTCCGGCCGCTGCGGACCGAGAATATGTCGTAGATGCGATCCGCCTCGCCGAGGTTTCGACGCGCGAGCACGATTGCCTCGGTGGAGTAGAGTCGGTCGCGAAGGGTATCGGGCATCGGCGTTGTCCGGGGGTCGGCGAAGGGGAAGCGCGGGGTCGAATGCGGCAAGGCTGCAGGTGTTTCGCGCCACGTCACGTGTCGTCTATTGTACCGGGTTTTCGCGGAATGGTAGGGTTTTCGGGATGACTGACGTTACGTTCCTCACCGCGTTCGTCGCTGGTGTCTTCTCCATTTCGTCGCCCTGCGTCCTGCCCCTGATCCCGATCTACCTGACCCACATCGCGGGGGTCTCGGCGGGGCAGTCGGGACCGCGCGCTCGCGCGATCGTGCTGCGCAACGCCGCCGCCTACGTGCTTGGCTTTTCCGTTATCTTCATCGCGCTCGGCGCCGCCCTCGGCACGGCCGGCGCGCTCGCCGGATCACTGGATTTCATCACGCAGAACCGCCTCTGGCTGGTCCGCATCGGCGGCGTGCTGCTGGTGCTGCTCGGCCTTCACCAGATCGGGTGGATCAACATCCCGTTCATGAACCAGACTCGCCGCGCGGAGATCGACACCGGCAACCCCGGCACGGTCACCTCGTCGTTCCTGATCGGCGTCACCTTCGGCGCGGGGTGGTCGCCCTGCGTCGGACCGATTCTCGGCGCGATCCTGACGATGGCCGCCGGCCAGGGCAGCATCGCCGAGGCGACCTTGCTCCTGACCGTCTACTCGCTCGGTCTCGCCGTCCCGTTCATGCTGGCCGCGCTCGCCTTCGGCACAGCGCCTGCGATCATCCGCAGGATCAACAGCCGCCTGGGGATGGTCACCACCGTGACCGGCGCGGTCATGATCGGCGTCGGCCTCATCATGGTCCTCGGCGTCTACGAGCAGATCTTCACAGAAATCATTCGCAACGCGCCCTGGCAGCCCTACGAGCCAACCATATAGTCGTACACTGATCAGCAGCGCCTGCTCGTTTCCGGATCGGACCTCCCTGACGCATGGCCCAGCTCACCGCGACAACCGGCACCCCATCGCGCTCTCCGCTCGAGATCGCCGTTGACCGCATCTGGCGATTCTTCTGCTCGGTGCGCGCCGCGGTCGCGGAGATCGCGTTCCTCGCGTTGCTGGTGCTCATCGGCACCCTTCGCGGCAGCGACGTGCCCCAGTGGATGGCCAACGCCTGGCCCGCGCTCCAGCCGCTCGTCGACCGCTGGTACGACTTCGATGTCTTTTCCAGCGCCATTTTCGCCGCCACGCTTGCCGTGATCGCGGTCGCCATCGCGATCTGCACCATCAACCGCGCCCCCGGCATCTGGCAGACGATCAGCTCGCCACGGATTCGCACCTCGCCCGGCTACATTCGCAACGCCGAGGTGAACGCCGTCTACAGCACCGCCACCACTCCCGGCCAGCTTCAGGAAAACATCGAGGCGGTGTTGCGCCAGAAGCGATACCGGTTCATCACGGAACAGGTCGGCGACCAGATTCACTTCTACGCCGACAAGAACCGGTGGTCGAAGCTCGGCACCTATCCCTTCCATCTCGCGCTCATCCTGCTCCTCGTCGGTGGCATCGTCTCGTCGATGTGGGGCTTTCGCGACGTTGAGTTCGCGGTCGCCGAGGGCGAAACCCGCCAGGTCGGCCACGGCACCGATCTCAGCGTCGAGCTGGTCCGCTTCACCGACACCTACATGGCCACCGGTGACGCCAGTCAGTACCGCAGCGACGTGGTCATCTACGACGGCGGCGAGCAGGTGAAGTCCGGCGAGATCACGGTCAACAACCCGATGAGCGCCGGTGTCGCGACCTTTTATCAGGCCAGCTTTGGCATTTCGGCCGACATGGTTGTCACGGACGCCAACGGCGTCGAGCTCTACAACCAGCCTCTCGAAATGGGGTTCTTCAATCTCCGGGTCAATCCCGACGCCCCCGCCGGCCTGATTCGCCTGCCCGCCCTGAACAAGCAGATCGTCGTGGTCGGCCCGGACACCAACCGCTCGAACCAGCCCGAGCTGGACACTCTCGGACTGGAGAACGGGCAGGTCTGGGTGCAGGTGACGCCGATCGACGGTCCCATGAGCGAAGACGCCATAGACCGCGCGGTCATCGACCAGGGTTCGTCGACGGATATCGGTGGGCTCAACATCACCTTCGAGCGCGAGTCGCGCTTCACGGTGCTGCAAGTCGCCTACAACCCCGGCATTCCCATTTTCATCATCGCCGCCATCATGATGGTTGGTGGGCTTGCGGTGACATTCTACTTTCCGCTGCGGCGCATCCGCGGCATCATCCAGGAGTCGGCCGAAGGCGGCACGCTGATGATGACGCCGCTCGCCAAACGCGACTGGGGCGGCAAGCGCGAGTTCTTCGCCCTCGTCGACAACGCCGACCAGCGTCTCGGGACGAAGGGCGACGTCAAGCGTCCCGACGACGAAGGCAACTGGCACGACACGACCGACGGCGAAAGCCGGTAGACTGATTTCGGCACGAGATATGCGGCGGCTAACCGGCACGGCCGTCGCGGGAATCGGGGAGAAGCCCATGGAAGCGCTCGTCAAGCTGTCCTTTTACATGTTCGCGGCCAGCTCGGTCGCGGTCGGTGCCGCCAGCCTCAGCTATATCGCCTACACCATCGGTCGGGTCCGGGTTCGCCGGGCGACCATGGCCACCTCGGCTGGCACAACGGTGACGAGCAGCACGGCGGAAATCGGCCCCGGCAATATCAGCTTCGGACAGTGGGGCACGATGCTGACCTGGTTCGGCCTCGTGTTCGCCTTTCTTTCGGTGCTGTTCCGAAGCATCGCCGCCGAGCGGCTGCCGACGGCGAACATGTATGAGTTCTCGCTCACGTTCGTGCTCGCGATCCTGATCATGTACGTGGCGTTCGAGCGCATGTACAACCTCCGCCAGCTCGGCGCGATCGTGCTGCCGATCGCGTTCGGCATGACCGTCTACATCTGGTCGCTGCCGACCGATATGCGCGAGATCACGCCGCTCATTCCGGCGCTCCAGGCGCGACCGATCATGACCGCCCACGTCTCGTCCGCGATCTTTGCCTACGCCACCTTCGCGGTCTCCTTCGCCGCCGCTGTTTTCTTCCTGATCAAGCAGAAATGGGGTATTCGCTGGCTGCCGAGCCTCGAAGTGCTCGACGACGTCGCCTTCCGCGCCGTCGGGATCGGCTTTCCGTTGCTGTCGCTGGTGCTGATCCTTGGTTCCGTCTGGGCACATGACGCCTGGGGCGTGTACTGGAGCTGGGATCCGAAGGAAACCGCCGCGCTCTTCACCTGGCTGGTCTACGGTGTGTACCTGCACACCCGCACGCTGCGCGGCTGGCGCGGCACGCGCAGCGCGATCATCCTGCTCTTCGGCTTCGGCGCCGTGATCTTCACCTACTACGGCAATTACTTCTTCGGCGGCCTGCACGCCTACGGCGGCGTTTAGTCGAGGTCGTCGAGGAGGCGGCAGGCTCCCGTCAAAGAACGGGGAGCCTGCCCGTTCCTCTCCGCAGGGGCGGATTCCGC